>JANXSV010000304.1 GCA_025356505.1 Methylovirgula sp. | reverse complement strand
GTTTATCGCCTTGCTCAGGCGGCGCGCGAAAGCAAACGCGGCTCCGAGGAGGTGCGTCTTGCGCCCAGCCTCACCAATGATGGCGCTTTTGGATGGTATCGCCTGCGCTCGCGCCCGCTTGAGCGCAGTTCCGGCAAGCCCCTGACCTTGTGGACAGTGACCGATACGACGCGGGAGCGCGAGCGGCACGAAAACGTTTTTCAGGAGCTGCAACACGCAATCGATTTTCTTGACCATGCGCCAGCCGGATTTCTTTCCGCCGAGCCGGATGGCCGCATAACCTATCTCAACACCACGCTTGCCGGATGGCTGGATTATGATCTGGCGCAGGTCGGCTCCGGCGGTCTCAGCCTAAGGGACATCATAGCAGGTGACGGCTCCGCGCTCATCGGCGCCATTAGTGGCGGCGCAGGCGATGTCAAAACCCAGCAGTTCGATCTCGATCTCAAGTGCCGTAACGGCCAGACATTGCCGGTGCGCCTGTTGCACAGGGTCGCCTTTGGTCAGGATAACAGCCCCGGCTCGTCGCGCACGTTGGTTATCAACCGCGCCGCCGGTGAGGACCGTGAAGAAAATGTTCGTGTCGCCGAGGTCCGCTTCGCGCGGTTCTTCAATACCACACCAATGGCAATCGCCACCGTGGGCAATGGCGGCACCATATACGAGACAAACGCCGCCTTCGTGAAAATGATACCGGCGGCCATGAAGCTCTTGCCCAACGCCACCACCCGCTCGCTACTCACAGCGATTGGCGAACGTGATCGCCCAAAGGTTTTTGAGGCGCTTAGCGCTGCGATTGCCGGTAAAAGCGAGATCGAGCCTGTAGACGCCACCCTGGATGGCACCGAAAATAGGTCTGCCAGATTCTTTTTCTCTGCCGCTGAGGATTTTGAGGGCGAGCGCCGCGCCAATATTTTCGCTCTGGAAATGACCGAGCAGCGCACGTTGCAGGAGAGCTTCGCGCAAAGCCAGAAAATGCAGGCTATCGGCCAGCTGGCGGGCGGTGTCGCGCATGATTTCAACAATGTGCTCACCGCGATCATCGGCTATTCGGATCTGTTGCTGAATTCGCACCGGCCGACAGATCCGAGTTTCCAGGACATTATGCAAATCAAGCAAAATGCCAACCGCGCCGCCGGTCTGGTGCGGCAGTTGCTGGCCTTTTCGCGCCGTCAGACGTTGCGTCCACAGGTTATCCAGCTTGGTGATGTGTTGTCGGACGTTCAAATGTTGCTCAAGCGGCTGGTGGGCGAGCGAATTGAACTTGATTTGAAGCATGGCCGCGACTTGTGGTTTACCAAGGCTGACGTCAACCAATTCGAACAGGTGATCGTCAATCTTGTCGTAAACGCCCGCGACGCCATGCCCAACGGCGGCAAAATTGCCGTCCGCACCCGCAATTTCACTCCGGCGGACTGTGCTTTAATTCCAGAAGCCTCGCTAGTGGCGGCTGACTATGTTGGCGTCGAGGTCGAAGACATCGGCACAGGCATTCCCGATGACGTGAAAGCCAAGATTTTCGAACCATTTTTCACCACCAAGGAAGTTGGCAAAGGCACGGGCCTCGGTCTTTCGATGGTCTATGGCATCATCAAGCAGACAGGCGGCTATGTCTTCTGCGAATCAACCATTGGCAAGGGCTCAATTTTCCGCATTCTGCTGCCGCGCCACATCCCGGGTGTCGGTGAGGAAGAGGTCAAGAAGGAAGAGGCAAAACCTGTCGCGTCCGCCGACCTTACCGGACATGGCACCATTCTGCTCGTTGAAGATGAAGAGGCCGTGCGGGCTTTTGGCGCGCGGGCGCTTTCCGCCAGAGGCTACACTGTGCTGGAAGCGGCTTCCGGCCTTGAGGCACTGGACGTGGTTGCAGAGGCGGGCGGCAAGATTGATCTCATCGTTTCCGACGTTGTCATGCCCGAAATGGACGGCCCGACCATGTTCGGCGAATTGCGCAAACGTGGCATCACCGCGAGAGTAATCTTTGTCTCGGGCTACGCCGAAGACGCTTTCGCCAAAAACCTGCCGGAGGGCGAGGACTTCGGCTTTCTGCCCAAGCCTTTCTCGCTAAAACAACTCGTTGAAACGGTGAAGAACAATATCCGGACGTGAGTGCCAATTTCCGCGATCTCGTCAGCACCGCGGCAATTGATCAAAATGTCCGAGGGTCTCAATATCCGACGGTAAACCGCTGGTTTAAATGCGCAGGCTTTTGCACTTCATCGGCCAGGGCGATCGCGTAATCTTCCATCGAAATCGTGCTGATGCCCTTGTCATCTGAGATCAGATTATCAAGGCCGAGGCGGAATTTTCCGGTGCGTTCACCCGGAATAAAAATCGCCGGAGGTGAGAGATAAGTCCACGGCACGGCGCTTTGCGCCCGCAACTTGTCAAGGAATTTAGCGCCCGCGGTGGCCTCGACCTTATAGATTTCAGGGAAATGCGGGCTTTCGATCACCTTTTTGCCATCGGGAGTCAGCAAGCTGCCTGCGCCGCCAACAATCAGATAGCGCTTGACGCCCGCCTCGTGCGCCGCCCCGATCAGCAAATCCGCGTCGCTGGACGAGAAATGCACGGCGCTGATGAGCACGTCATAACCCTTCACCAGCGCTACAATCTGCGCCTTGTCATAGACGTCACCCTCGACCGCCGTAACACCAGTAAGCTTGGCGATTTTGGAGATGTCGCGCGCAATAGCGGTGACGCTCAAGCCACGGTTAGAAAGTTCAGCCAAAATCCGCGATCCGGCATTGCCGCTGGCTCCAATCAAAGCAATTTTCATCTCATCTCCTTAAGTTCTTAAATTAGACTTGGTATCTAATGCATACCGATGTAAAGAATTGGGAAAGGGCGCACAAGCAGGGTTTTGAAAGTAACCACCCCCGTAAAACCAACCCAACTAAGGCTTTCATGAAATCGCGCCGCGCCGTTGATCTGGAAAATCAGAAATGCCCGATTCGCAATGTGCTTGACCGCATCGGCGACCGTTGGAGCCTGCTGGTGCTGCTCAATTTGCACGAAATCGGGACGATGCGCTTTACTGTGATCAAACGCGCCATAGATGATATTTCGCAGCGGATGCTGTCGCAGACTTTGCGCCGCCTTGAGTAGGATGGGCTGATTGCCCGTCATGTTCATGCGTCCGTGCCGCCCGCCGTGGCCTATTCGCTAACGCCAATCGGCAAAAGCCTGATGCCGCATATTAAGGCGCTGGCGGGCTGGGCTGACGAACATTTCGCGCAAATCACCGATGCGCGTGCGGCATTTGTGCCGCCACCGGCCCAAATCGCGCTTTAAATTCATCCTCTCGGCTCAAAGCAGCGTATGAGGATGTAATTTCTCAAACGCGCCCGAGCTCCATGTCCGACGATCTTGAAAAAAACCGTTTTTCTGCCCGCGCCAGCCGCTATGCCCGTGTCGGCGCAAATTTGAGCGGTGTCGCCGCCAAAATGGCAACGTCGCGGTTTTCCAATGCGGATGCGGGCGTGGGAGCCGTTGCGCTGGCAACTGCTTTGGGCGGGCTTAAAGGCCCGTTGATGAAGGTTGCGCAACTTATGGCGACCATTCCGGAAGCTTTGCCGCCAAAATATGCCGAAGAATTGCAGAAACTGCAGTCTGATGCGCCGCCGATGGGCGCTGCTTTCGTGCGCCGCCGCATGATGAGCGAGCTCGGTGCCGACTGGCAGCAAAAATTCAAGAGTTTTGACTTGCAACCGGCAGCCGCAGCTTCGCTTGGCCAGGTGCACCGCGCCGTCTCGTTGCAGGGCGACAGCCTCGCCTGCAAGCTGCAATATCCTGACATGAAATCTGCGGTCGAAGCCGATCTTTCGCAGCTAAGCATGTTGTTTTCGATTCATCGCCGGTTTGATTCGGCCATAGACACGCGCGAAATCTACAAGGAAATCGGCGAGCGCATTCGCGAGGAACTGGACTATACCAGAGAGGCGAAGCACGCCGCGCTTTACACTGAAATGCTGCAAAACGAGCCGCAGGTTCGGGTGCCGAACATCTTCAATGACCTGTCGACCGGACGGCTGTTGTCCATGCAGTGGCTCCAGGGGGAAAAGCTGCTGTCATTCAAGAACCATTCGCAGGACGAGCGCAACCGCATCGCCGTGGCGATGTTCAAGGCATGGTGGGTGCCGTTTTCGCGCTTCGGCGTCATTCATGGTGATCCGCATCTGGGGAATTACACCGTTTTTAGCGAAGATGGCGCGACTCAGGGCATAAACCTGTTGGATTACGGCTGCATTCGCGTGTTCCCGCCCAAATTCGTCGCCGGCGTTGTCGATCTGTATCACGGGCTGCTGGAGAACGATCGTGCCCGTCTGGTTCATGCCTATGAGACATGGGGTTTTAAAGGTTTGAAGAATGACCTCATCGACGTGCTGAATGTGTGGGCGAAGTTCATTTACGGGCCTCTACTGGATGACCGCGTGCGCACCATCGCTGATGGTGTTGCGCCGGGGCAATATGGCCGCGCCGAGGCGTTTCAGGTGCATAAGGCCTTGAAAGAAAAGGGCCCGGTTCAGGTTCCCCGCGAGTTCGTATTCATGGACCGCGCCGCCATAGGACTTGGCGGCGTGTTTCTGCATCTCAACGCCGAATTGAATTTCTTCCGCCTGTTCAACGAAGCCATTGCCGATTTCTCACAGGATAAAGTGGCGCAAAGGCAGGGCGCAGCGCTTCTCAAGGTTGGATTAACGCCATAGGTCGTAACTTACCATTGTCGCCCCTGATAATATACGGTACATCGGGGCTGGACAGAGGTTAGTAATTCTTCTCGTTGGGGTTAAAAATGGCTGATATTGATACGTCAAACGGGCATCCTGCCATGGACTATGCGGAGCATGTCCACACTTACCGGTTGTTTCTGAATTTGAGCAAATTCGTGCTCATCGGCTGCATTGTGCTGCTGGTAGGCATGGCTATTTTCCTGCTTTAAAGCATGGTGCGCGGTAAACACATGTTTGGCCGACGCGATATGATAGATATGCCCAAAACTGAAGCTTCCGGAGTTTTACATGCGTATTGCCGTTCCCACTGAAACGACCGCTGCCGAAACCCGCATTGCCGCCACGCCTGAAACCGTGAAAAAATTTACGGGTCTCGGCGCGTCTGTTTCTGTGCAGGCTGGCGCAGGGGCAACCTCGGGAATTCAGGACGCTGATTTTTCCGCAGCTGGCGCAACGATCACGCCAAACGCTCAAGATACGCTGCATGACGCGGACATCGTGCTTAAAGTGCGTAGGCCCGTCGGTCACGAACTCAGCCTGTATAAAAAAGGCGCGATGGTTTTTGCCGCGATGGACCCATACGGCAACGAGGGTGACGTTGATGCCATGGCCGCTGCCGGTATCGATGCATTCGCCATGGAGTTGATGCCGCGCATAACCCGCGCTCAGGTTATGGACGTGCTCTCGTCCCAGGCCAATCTGTCAGGCTACCGCGCCGTGGTTGACGCTTCCTCTGAATATGGTCGCGCTTTCCCGATGATGATGACCGCCGCGGGCACTGTCCCTGCCGCGCGCGTCTTTATTATGGGTGTCGGCGTCGCCGGTTTGCAAGCGATTGCAACCGCCCGCCGCCTTGGCGCAATTGTCACGGCAACCGACGTGCGGCCTGCCACCAAAGAGCAAGTTGAGTCTTTGGGTGCCAAATTCATCGCCGTTGAAGACGAAGAGTTCAAGGCTGCCGAAACTTCGGGCGGCTATGCCAAAGAAATGTCTAACGACTATCAGGCCAAGCAAGCGACACTTGTGGCGGCACATATCGCCAAGCAGGATATCGTTATCACCACGGCGCTGATCCCCGGAAGACCAGCTCCGAAGCTTGTGTCGGCAGAGATGGTCGCTTCTATGCGTGCAGGCTCGGTCATTATCGATCTCGCGGTTGAGCGCGGCGGCAACGTCGAAGGCGCTAAAGCCGGGGAAATCGTCACCACCTCGAACGGTGTCAAGATCGTTGGCCATAACAATGTGCCTGGCCGTCTGGCTGCCACCGCGTCGGCGCTCTATGCCCGAAACCTTTATGCTTTCGTCGAAACCATGATCGACAAGCCGAACAAGGCCATTGCTGTGAAATGGGACGATGAGCTTGTCAAAGCCACCTGCCTCACCCGCGATGGCGCGGTGGTTCATCCCAATTTCGCCCCCAAGCCAACAGCCGATAAGGACGCTTGAACATGGCCGACACTGCCCAGCAAATTCTGGATAAGGCGGATGCCGCCGCCAAAGCGGCCCAGCTTGCAGCCGATCAAGCGCATAGCCTCGTCAGTCAGCTAGGCGACGTGGCTGGCGCTGTGGGTCATGCTGCCACAGGCGGCGCGGTTGATCCTTTCGTGTTCCGGTTGGCCATTTTCGCGCTGGCAATTTTTGTCGGCTACTACGTCGTTTGGTCAGTAACGCCCGCACTTCACACACCTCTGATGTCCGTCACCAATGCTATTTCATCGGTAATCGTTGTCGGCGCTTTGTTATCTGTGTCGGTGAGCATGGGCGGAATGGGTGAAGAAGGCTCAGGCTGGGCCCGCCTTTTCGGGTTTATCGCGCTGGTTTTGGCTTCAGTGAACATCTTTGGCGGCTTCATGGTCACCGAACGGATGTTGTCCATGTACAAGAAAAAAGGCTGAACGCATGTCCGCTAACCTCGCAGCCGTTCTCTACCTCGTCGCTGGCATCCTCTTCATCATGTCGCTCCGTGGCTTGTCCAGCCCGGCAACATCGCGTCAGGGCAATCTCTTTGGTATGGTCGGTATGGGCCTTGCCGTCCTCACGACGCTCCTGCTGTCGCCTCCTTCGGGCTTCACGAGCTGGCTGATGGTGATCGGAGGTATAGGCATCGGCGGTGGTTTCGGGGCTTGGCGCGCAAAAACCGTAAAAATGACCGACATGCCGCAGCTTGTCGCATCTTTCCATGCGCTGGTCGGTCTTTCTGCCGTATTCGTTGCGGCGGGCGCGCTCTATGCGCCTCAAGCTTTCGGTATAGTTGAGAACGGCCACATTCACGGCGCGAGCCTGATAGAAATGGCGCTTGGGTTGGCCATCGGTGCGATCACCTTTACCGGTTCGATTATCGCTTTTCTCAAACTCGACGGCCGCATGTCCGGCAAGCCGATTATGCTGCCAAATCGGCACATCATCAATGCGGGCCTCGCGGCGGGCTTGATCGCTCTGATCGCTATTTTCTTTGCAACCGAAAGCCACTTCATTTTCTGGATCATCGCTTTGGCAGCCTTCGCGCTGGGCGTGCTCATCATCGTGCCCATCGGTGGCGCAGACATGCCCGTCGTTGTGTCTATGCTCAATTCCTATTCAGGTTGGGCAGCGGCGGGCATCGGCTTCACGCTTGGCAATATGGCTCTCATCATCACCGGCGCGCTCGTCGGATCCTCCGGAGCGATCCTGTCCTACATCATGTGTAAAGGCATGAACCGTAGCTTCATATCAGTGATCCTGGGCGGATTTGGCGGCGATTCCGGTCCCGCAGGCGTTGCCGGTGCCGTTGAAGCCCGCCCCGTAAAACAGGGTTCGGCCGAAGATGCCGCTTACATCATGAAAAATGCCGAGAAGGTTATCATCGTGCCAGGTTATGGCATGGCGGTGGCGCAGGCACAGCACGCGCTGCGTGAAATGGCGGACTTGCTGAAAAAGGAAGGCGTCGAGGTCAAATACGCCATCCATCCTGTCGCCGGTCGCATGCCCGGCCACATGAACGTGCTTCTTGCCGAGGCAAACGTGCCTTACGATGAAGTGTTCGAGCTTGAAGACATTAATTCGGAATTCTCTCAGGCGGATGTGGCCTTCGTAATTGGCGCAAATGACGTGACCAACCCGTCAGCCAAGACAGATCCCAAATCCCCGATTTTCGGGATGCCGATTTTGGATGTCGAGAGGGCAAAGACCGTGCTGTTCATCAAACGCGGCATGGCCGCTGGCTACGCCGGTGTTGAGAACGAACTTTTCTTCAAAGACAACACGATGATGCTGTTTGCGGACGCTAAAAAGATGGTTGAAAACATCAATAAGGCTCTGGCTCACTAAGCTTCGGTTTGCTGAGCGAGCTGCGTCTGAGAAGAT
>JANXSV010000297.1 GCA_025356505.1 Methylovirgula sp. | reverse complement strand
CGTTTCCCGTCGTCATTTTTTGAAGACATTGGGGTCCACCCACATGGCTGCCGGTTTTCTCCTCACTCTCCCGTCCGACGCCCTTGCTCAGGACAGCAAGCCGCCCGTGGTTAAGCCGCCTTTGAATAATCCGCCAGAGACCAAAACCAATGCCCCCTTCACTTTTGAGGATGTCATTAAGCGCGCTAGAGAGCTGAATGCCGCCCCTTTCGATGACGCGGTTCCAAAAATACCCGATCAGCTCAAGAATCTTAGCTTCGACGCTTGGCGCGACATCCGGTTTCGCCCGGATAAGGCGATGCTGGCGGGTAAAGACAGCCCGTTTCGGCTCCAGCTTTTTCACCTAGGGCATCTTTATACCCGCCCAGTGACCATCAACTTAATTCGTGATGGCATTGCCGCGCCCATTCCATACACAGCGTCGCTGTTTGATTATGGGCGCTCGGCCCTCACCACACCCCTGCCTGTGAACGCTGGTTTTGCCGGCTTCCGGCTCCATTCGGCCCTCAACAAACCTAATATATTCGATGAACTCATCGCGTTTCTGGGTGCGAGTTATTTCAGGTTGCTTGGCCGCGATCAGCACTATGGCTTGTCAGCCCGCGGCTTGGCTTTGCCTTCCGCGCCGGATGTTCCAGAAGAGTTTCCGACTTTCAAAGAATTCTGGGTCGAAACGCCGGCAGCAAATTCTGAAAGAGCTGTCGTATATGCATTGCTCGACAGCGCTTCCGTCACCGGGGCCTACCAGTTTGACATTCATCCAGGAGCGGAGAGCTTCATAGATGTCACTGTAAATCTGTTCCCGCGTCGCACCTTGAACCGTGTCGGTCTCGCGCCGCTTACATCGATGTTTTTCAAAAGCCCCGGCGACCTTCGCAGCCTCGATAGGCAGCCTGACACACAGGCGGCAGCAGATTATCGCCCGCAAATGCATGATTCTGACGGTTTGCTCATGCATACGGGCACCGGCGAATGGATTTGGCGGCCGCTTCGCAATTCGAAGAAGCCCGAGATTTCCGCTTTCGCTGATAAGGACATTCGCGGGTTTGGCTTGCTGCAGCGCGACCGTGCCTTTGATCACTATCAGGACCTCGATCTGGCCTATGAGCGCCGCCCCTCCTATTGGGTGGAGCCGCGCGAGGGCTGGGGCGAGGGCCGCGTCGAGTTGCTGGAACTACCCACCTCAGACGAAACCAACGATAATATCGTTGCACTGTGGACACCAAACCAAGCCCTCGAACCCGGCAAAAACTTCGCCTTCGGCTATCGCATCACGAGTTTGATCGATGAAACCAAGCTTTCGCCCAATGGACATACGGTCAATACATTCATCACTCAGGCCAAAGCAAATGGCGCTGATGATGCCGTGCCTTTGGGCGCTAATCGCGTTATCATTGATTTTGCGGGCGGCGATCTCGAGTTTTACCTTGCAGATCCTTCGGGGATGGAGCTTGTGCCCAGCATTACCCATGGCCGGATATTGCGCGCCTTTCTAACACCGAACCCGCATATTGGCGGCTTCCGGGCCGCGATAGACTTTGTCGGCGATGCCGGGCAAGCGGCAGACATCCGCGCATTTTTGCGCAACGCCTCTCACGCCCTCACCGAAACCTGGACCATGACATATTCCGAATAACCTGGCTTATGGTTAATCAAACCTAAACCCCTTGAAGCGTATTTTCTTGCTCATCCTTTGAAGTCGTGAGCAAAATCATGTCGAGCCCAAGTCTTAGAAATCGTTCCATGGCCTTGCACACGCGCTTGAACCGTGATTTTGACGTCCGGCAGAGCCATGCGCGGCGCTTCACATTGCAGTTTGCCAGACTTTTCCTACTGATTGGCGCGCTTGCGGCGGCGATTACAGTGCTCGTTTTGCAGCCAACTCCTGCCAGCGCCGCAGATCAAGATTTTTCGCAATTTATCGCCGCACTTTGGCCTGATGCTGAAAAGCAGGGTGTATCGCGGCAAACCTTCGATGACGCCTTCAAAGGCATGACACCGGATAAAGCCATCATCGCTCTAACCCGCAAACAGGCTGAATTTGTCAAACCGGTATTTGCCTATCTAGATGGCGCCGTCACCGCAGGGCGCATCGCCAAGGGTAAAGGCCTGAGCGAGGAATGGAGCCAAACGCTGGATAAGATTCAGGCGCGCTATGGCGTCGACTGGCAGATCGTCGTTGGCGTTTGGGGAATGGAAAGTAACTTTGGCGCAAATCCAGGCAACATTGACACGATCCGCGCTTTGGCGACCCTTGCCCATGCGCAATATCGCGGTACTTTTTTCCGCACTGAACTGCTTATCGCTCTGAAGATACTTGAGCAGGGCGATGTCGAGCGCCAAGCCATGCGCGGCTCTTGGGCCGGGGCAATGGGTCAAACCCAGTTCATGCCGTCCAGCTTCGAAAAATACGCTGTTGCTCTGGACGGTTCGGGGCGGCGCGATATTTGGAAATCGACGCCCGATGCCCTTGCTTCAACCGCCAACTATCTCAAGGCGCATGGTTGGGTTTCAGGCGAAACTTGGGGCTTTGAGGTAACTCTGCCGCCCGGCTTTGATTTCGCGGAAATCAGCGAAAAGCCGCTCTCCTATTGGACCGGCAAAGGTTTCGTTCTGGCCAGCGGAGAGGCTCTGCCCGGCTCCGGCACGGCTAGCCTGCTGATGCCTATGGGCCGCACAGGCGCAATATTTCTGGTAACACCAAATTTTCAGGTTATAAAATCATACAATAATTCAACATCTTACGCATTGGCCGTGGCCCTTCTGGGCGATAGGATCGCAGGTGAAGGCCCCTTGAAAAAAGCGTGGCCGCGCCAGATGAAACTGCTCGACAGATCACAGTCCATCGAGATGCAGCGCGCGCTCGTGAAAATGGGATATGATATCGGCGAGCTGGACGGCAAAGTCGGAGATAAAGCAAAAGAGGCTTTGCGCGCCTACCAGAAGCGCGTCGGTCTGGTGCCGGACGGATTTCCCACGGTGGGATTGCTGCAAAGAATGCGAAAGTCCTGATAATCTGCTAAACTGAGGTATGACGCGTTTTTTAAAGTTTAGAATGGTGGTTGTGCTGCTGGCGCTCGGGGTTTCATCCGCCGCACTGGCGCAGCAACGCTCCCTTTTTGACGCCTTCAAGAGCATCTTTCAACAAAACCCCTCACCAAATGTCATTCCAGTGACGCCCGATCGCCCGCGCCGGGTTCGTAAGCCTGTCATCCCGCTGGCGCCAAGACGAAACTTACCTGCCCCGAAAGTCAAGCAGGCGAGCACGCCCGACATCATACCTCCCGCATGGCCAGCCAACGCCATGCCGTGGCCAGGCGCTGTATCATCCGCGCTGCCGCCGAAGGTGGCTGTGCCCACTGTCGCCGAAGATCCCACCCCGACAAAACCAACATATTTCGTGCAGGTTCTCGGCGATTCCATAGCCCTGCTGCTTGCACAGGGGTTAACCGAGGCGCTCGCCGACAGGCCGGAGATTTCGGTTGTTAAGCGGGCGAGAGAATCCTCCGGATTGGTGCGGGATGACTTTTTCAGCTGGCCCAAGGCCAGCCGCGATCTGCTCGCCAGTGGTGAACAAATTGACACAGTGCTCATCATGGTTGGCTCGAACGACCATCAGCCGTTTTACGCAAAGGACGGCAAGATTCTTGCTGATATCGGGACCGAAGACTGGCTTCAAACCTATCGCGCCCGCGCGGAAGAAGAAGTCAGCGTGTTCAAGGAAAAACACGCCAAGCTCATCTGGGTGGGCATGCCGATCATGCGCAGTCCAAAATTCTCCGCTGATATGTTGCAACTCAACGAAATTTATCGAGACGTCGTAACCGCACATGGCGAGACCTATATCGATATCTGGGCGGCGTTCGCGGATGAAAAAGGCGAATTTGACCCGTCGGGTCCGGACGTGAACGGCCAGCCGGCGAGGCTGCGCACTTCAGACGGAATCCATTTCACGAAAGCCGGGCAACGCAAACTGGCGAGCTTCGTGGAAAAGGAAATCCGCCGCGCTTACGAGGCTAAAAAGCAATCGGACGCACCCGTCTCCATGGATACACCTGCTCCAGCCTCTCCCGACGGAGACGCGTCATCGAGCGCGGCCCAAGGCATCAACGGCTCGCCAATAAAAGTCCCGGAATTGGCAGTGCGGACCCTTGCCCCGGACGCTGAGCCGGTACGAATTATCCGCCCGGTTTCCGGCCAGGTCAGATCACTGACAGCACCGCCGGTGACTGCGAGCGGCGAATTATTACCCGCCATATCGAGGCGAAAGGCACTCACCCGTGTTGATGATGTCGATCCGCAAGAAGCGCATACCGGCAGGACCGATGACTTCACTTGGCCTTTGAACTAGGCCGAACCAACGGGGCAGCGATTGACCACCCCGTCGTTGACGTCGGCATGGCTTAGCGCGGCAGCACCGTTTCGCCCATCAGGAATTTGTCAACCGCATGAGCACATTGGCGGCCCTCGCGGATAGCCCAGACCACCAGGCTCTGCCCGCGCCGCATGTCACCGCAGGTGAAAACCTTATCGACGCTTGCCTTATAGCTCTTGACGTCTGCCATGACATTGCCGCGCCCATCAAGCTGAACGCCAAGCTTGTTCAGGAGATCATGCTGCGGCGAAACAAACCCCATCGCTAGGAGCACCAGATCGGCTTTCAGATCAAACTCCGTACCGGGGATAGGCTGCATTTTGCCATCAACACGCACGCAGTGCAGAATCTTCGCCTGGCCGTTTTCGCCGGAAACATGGGTCGTATTCACCGCGAAATCACGATTAGCACCCTCTTCCTGACTGGAAGATGTCCGCATCTTTAACGGCCAGTTCGGCCAGGTGAGATCCTTGACTTCTTTTTCCGGAGGCGCTGGCATAATCTCAAGCTGGGTCACCGAAAGCGCACCCTGCCGGATTGATGTGCCAATACAGTCCGAACCGGTGTCGCCGCCACCGATCACAACCACATGTTTACCGCTTGCGAGGATTGGCGTGTTCGAGCCATCCTGTTCGCGGCTGTTGCGGCGATTTTGCTGAGGCAAAAATTCCATTGCGTAGTGAACGCCGTTAAGCTCGCGCCCAGGAACAGTCAAATCACGCGGCTTTTCAGCTCCGCCCGATAGCACTACAGCATCATAATCGCGTGAGAGCGCATCAACGGTGACGTCAACGCCGACATTCACGCCTGTATGCAAGATAACGCCTTCAGCCGTCATCTGCTCGGCGCGACGGTCAATCAGCCGCTTTTCCATCTTGAAATCCGGAATACCGTAGCGCAACAGCCCGCCGATTTTCTGGTTCTTTTCGTAAAGATGCACTTCATGTCCGGCGCGGGCCAATTGTTGAGATACCGCCATGCCTGCCGGGCCGGAACCGATCACCGCCACCTTTTTACCGGTTTTGTTTTGCGCCATCTCCGGCTTTATCCAGCCATTTTCCCATGCGCGATCCACAATCGCACACTCGATTGACTTGATCGTCACAGGGGTATCCGGCAGATTCAGCGTACAAGCGGCCTCGCACGGAGCCGGACAAATGCGGCCCGTGAATTCGGGGAAATTATTCGTCGAATGCAAATTGCGCGACGCCTCTTCCCAGTTGCCGCGATACACCAGATCATTCCAGTCGGGGATCTGGTTGTTTACCGGGCAGCCGTTGTGGCAATAAGGAATACCACAATCCATGCAGCGCGAGGCTTGCTCGCGGGTTGCATCTTCCGAGAGCGGTATCACAAATTCCTTATAGTGGCGGATACGGTCGGAGGCGGGCGCATAGCGCCGATCACGCCGGTCAATTTCCAGAAAGCCTGTGACTTTTCCCATAATATTACTCCGCCGCAACTGGCTGTTGTTGTGCCATCAGTTCTTGCAAAGCGCGGCGATATTCGACCGGCATCACTTTGCGGAACTTAGGCATATAGCTTTCCCAATTGTCCAAAATCTGCTTGGCGCGCTCGGACTGCGTATAGCGCAGATGATTGCTGATCAACTGATGCAGACGCTCGCCGTCGAAACGGGTCATGTCTGCCTTCACATCCACGCGGCCATGCCCTTCAAGGTCGCCGCCGTGGTGGTGAATGCGCTGATTCAGCTCCTCCTCCTCCTCAACGGGCTCAAGCTCAACCATCGAGAGGTTGCAACGCTTTTCAAACGTATGGTCCTCGTCGAGCACGTACGCGATTCCGCCGCTCATCCCTGCGGCAAAGTTACGGCCGGTATTGCCCAACACAACCACGATACCGCCGGTCATATACTCACAGCCGTGATCACCTGTGCCTTCAACCACCGCAATCGCGCCGGAGTTACGCACTGCAAAGCGTTCGCCAACCACGCCGCGGAAATAGGCCTCGCCCGCAATAGCCCCATAAAGCAAAGTATTACCGGCGATGATGCTTTCCTCAGGCTTGATCTTCGTTGCGCTCTTCGGCGGATACACGATCAACTTGCCGCCCGAAAGACCTTTGCCAACATAATCATTGGCTTCGCCCTCGAGTTCCAGAGTCAACCCTGCCGCTGCCCAAGCGCCAAAGCTCTGGCCGGATGTGCCGTTGAACTTCACGTGGATCGTATCTTCTGGAAGACCTTTGTGCCCGTAACGGGTTGCAATTTCGCCGGAAAGCATCGCCCCGACGGTACGGTTGGAGCTCTTGATCGGCATTTCGATCGCAATTTTCTTGCGCTCCTCGAGCGCGGGCTGAGCTTGTTCGATCAGGGCCCGGTCGAGCACATGGTCCAGCTCGTGGTCCTGAGCCTGCGAGTGATAAACTGTCGCTCCGCCAACTGTTGTCGGCTTATGGAACATCTTGGAGAAGTCCAAACCATTGGCCTTCCAATGATCGACGATCTTGCTTTTGTCGAGCATCTGCATCTGACCGACCATATCGTCGAACTTACGGAAGCCCATCTGTGCCATCAATTCACGCACCTCTTCCGCCATATAGAAGAAGAAGTTGATGACATGTTCCGGCTGGCCGACAAAGCGCTTGCGCAGCACCGGATCCTGCGTGGCAACGCCAACCGGACAGGTGTTGAGGTGGCACTTGCGCATCATAATGCAACCGGCAGCAACCAGCGGCGCCGTGGCACAGCCAAACTCATCCGCGCCGAGCAGCGCGCCAACAACAATATCGCGCCCCGTGCGCAAGCCGCCATCAACCTGCACGGTGATACGCGAGCGCAAGTTGTTCATCACCAATGTCTGATGCGTTTCCGCCAAACCCATTTCCCATGGGCTGCCCGTGTGCTTGATCGAGGTGAGCGGGGATGCGCCCGTGCCGCCCTCATATCCGGATATCGTAACGTGGTCGGCTTTGCACTTGGACACGCCAGCCGCAACAGTTCCAACACCCACTTCTGAGACCAGCTTCACCGACGCTTGAGCGCGCGGATTCACGTTTTTCAGATCGTAGATCAGCTGCTTGAGGTCTTCGATCGAATAGATATCATGGTGCGGCGGTGGCGAAATCAGGCCAACGCCCTGCGTCGAATGCCGCACTTTGGCAATAACCGCGTCGACTTTGTGGCCTGGCAACTGCCCGCCCTCGCCTGGCTTTGCGCCCTGCGCCATTTTGATCTGCATCATATCGGAGTTGACCAGATATTCGGTGGTCACACCAAAACGTCCGGAAGCGACCTGCTTGATCGCCGAGCGCATCGAGTCGCCATTGGCCATCGGGGTGTAGCGATCCGACTCCTCGCCGCCCTCGCCGGTGTTGCTCTTGGCACCGATACGGTTCATGGCGATCGCAAGCGTGGTGTGCGCCTCGCGCGAAATGGAACCATAGGACATTGCGCCCGTGGCAAAGCGCTTGACGATGTCCTTGACCGGCTCAACCTCCTCTAGCGGAACAGGCTTGCGGCCATCTTCTTCAGCGGTCTTGATCCGGAACAGCCCGCGAATGGTCAGCAACTTCTCATCCTGCTCATTCAATATTTTGGCATATTGCTTGAACTTCTCTCGGGAGTTGCCGCGCACAGCATGTTGCAGCAGCGATACTGTCTCCGGGGTCCAGCTATGAGCCTCACCGCGCATGCGGTAGGCATATTCACCACCGATTTCGAGCGATGTGCGATACACCGGCGAGTCGCCAAACGCATCCCTGTGACGGCGAACGCTTTCCTCGGCAATTTCAGCCAAACCTGCGCCTTCAATGGTCGTCGCGGTTCCGAAAAAGAACTGATCGACAAACGCCTGTTGCAGGCCCACCGCGTCAAATATCTGCGCGCCGCAATAGCTCTGATAGGTGGAAATGCCCATCTTGGACATGACCTTCAGAAGGCCCTTGTCAACCGACTTGATGAAGCGCTTAACCACCTCATATGAGTCGACTTCTTCTGGAAGTTCAGGGCGCATCGCATCAAGGGTTTCAAACGCCAGATACGGGTTTATCGCCTCGGCACCATAGCCTGCAAGGCAGGCAAAATGATGTACTTCACGCGCTTCTCCGGTTTCCACCACGAGGCCGACAGAAGTCCGCAGCCCCTTGCGGATCAGGTGATGATGCACAGCAGCCGTCGCCAGCAAAGCCGGAATCGGGATGCGGTCCGCGCCCACCATACGGTCTGACAGAATGATGATATTATAGCCGCCGTGCACAGCCGCTTCCGCACGCTCACACAGGCGCTCTAGCGCATCGCTCATACCACCCGCGCCCTTGTCCACCGGATATGTCATATCGAGGGATTTGGTATCAAACGTATCTTCGATATGGCCGATGCAGCGGATTTTCTCCAGATCACCATTGGTCAAAATCGGCTGGCGCACTTCGAGCCGCTTACGACGGGCATTACCGTCAAGATCGAACAGGTTCGGCCTTGGTCCGATAAACGACACCAGACTCATCACCAATTCTTCGCGGATGGGGTCGATAGGCGGATTGGTAACCTGCGCGAAGTTCTGCTTGAAATACGTGTACAACAGCTTGGATTTGTCCGACAGGACCGCAATCGGCGTGTCAGTGCCCATGGAGCCAACCGCCTCCTGCCCCGTTGTCGCCATGGGTGCCAGCAGCAGCTTGAGATCTTCGGAAGTGTATCCAAAGGCCTGTTGACGATCCAGCAGCGAAACGTCAGTGCGTGATGCCCGCGGCGCCACCGGCTTCAGGTCTTCCAGCACAATCTGCGTCCGGTTCAACCAATCGCTGTACGGCGAAGCTGTGGAAATTGTCCGCTTCATCTCGTCATCAGAAATGATCCGGCCCTGCTCGAGGTCAACGAGCAACATCTTGCCGGGCTGTAACCGCCACTTGGTGATGATGTTTTCTTGCGGAATTGGCAGAACGCCCATTTCGGACGCCATAATCACCAAACCGTCGTCTGTTACAATATAACGCGCCGGGCGCAGTCCATTACGGTCCAGCGTTGCGCCGATCTGACGGCCATCTGTAAAGGCGACGGCGGCTGGCCCGTCCCATGGTTCCATGAGCGCAGCATGATATTCGTAAAAATCGCGGCGCTCTTTATCCATCAGCGGGTTTCCGGACCAAGCCTCAGGGATGAGCATCATCATCGCATGCGCCAGGCTGTAGCCGCCTTGCACGAGAAACTCGAGCGCATTGTCGAAGCAAGCCGTATCAGATTGCCCCTCATACGAAATTGGCCACAACTTGGAAATGTCCGAGCCGTAAAGCTCGCTGTCCACGGAAGCTTGCCGCGCAGCCATCCAATTCACATTGCCGCGGACGGTGTTGATTTCGCCATTATGCGCCACCATCCGGTAAGGATGCGCCAAAGACCATGCCGGGAAAGTATTTGTCGAGAAGCGCTGATGCACCAGCGCCAGCGCCGATTCAACGCGCGGATCGCGAAGATCATTGAAATAGTCGCCAAGCTGGGTCGCGAGCAGCATGCCCTTATAAATCAAGGTCCGGCTGGAGAGCGACACCGTGTAAAAACCATCGGTGCGCGGATCTTTCAGCGCGTAGACATGCGCCGAGATCACCTTGCGCAAGATATAGAGATGCCGCTCGAAATCGTCCTGAGACGCGATTGATTTGCCACGCCCGATGAACACCTGGACATGCCCGGGCTCAGTCGGCTTGACCGTTTCGCCAAGGCCGGAAGATTCAACCGGCACATCTCTCCAACCCAGCAGAGCCTGGCTTTCAGTGCCGATAACCTTCTCGACAATGTCCTTAACGATCTGGCGACCCTCAGGATCGCGCGGCATGAACAGCGCGCCCACGCCATAATCTCCAAGGGCAGGCAGCACCACATTTTGCAGTGCCATTTCCGCGCGCAGGAACCTGTCAGGAATTTGCAGCAACATACCGCAGCCGTCGCCAGCCAGCGGGTCCGCGCCAACCGCGCCGCGGTGGTCGAGGTTGAGCAGAATTTCCAGCCCCTTCGCAACGATGTCGTGCGACTTTTCATTGTTCATTTTGGCGATAAAGCCAACGCCGCAGGAATCGTGCTCATTGCGGGCGTTGTAAAGCCCTTCGGCTTCAGGCATTCCATATGCGCGATAAGGCAAGTTCACAGGCATAGCTCCCATGGATGAGGATGATTTCAATGCGTCAGCTGCACGTTTAAGACGTTTGGAGTCGGTGCGGGTGGCCGCAGCATCGAACTCAAACATCTCAGGTGCATTCAACGTCATTTTTGTCATTGTCTCGCTCCAATTCGGTGTTTTTCACTTTTTAAACGGTGAAATACGCCGCAACTACCTATGATCGGCGAAAAATGGTCAGCATACCTGTCCCATTTATAGCCCCCGCAACTTGCCAGATTTTTAAGTGTCACACAAGCTGACCGCCAGCTTAATTTTTAAACTTTCAAAACCAGTCTTGCCCCCGCAAAACACGTCTCTAAATGGCAATCAAAACTCGTGCCAAACACTAAAACCACTGCAAAAAGGTTGAACCATGTATTTCGCATCAGACAATTCTGCCCCAGCTTCCGCCGCCATTATGGCAGCACTGGTCAAGGCAAACAGCGCTCCCGTGCCATCTTATGGCGCAGACCCTTGGACCAAGGATGCTGAGGCAAAACTGAACGTGATCTTCGAAAAAGACTGTAAAGTGTTTTTGGTCGCCACAGGCACCTCTGCCAATGCGCTTAGCCTATCAGCGCTTTGCCCGCCATGGGGGGCGATATTTTGTCACAAGGAGGCCCATATCCAGGTCCACGAATGTGGTGCGCCAGAATTCTACACCGGCGGGGCGAAGTTGGTTTTACTGGAAGGTGCGAGCGGCAAAATAGCTCCGGACACCTTACGAGCAGCAATTGCGGCATTGCCGCGCAGCGATGTTCATGTTGTGCAGCCCGCCGCGCTGTGCCTGTCACAAGCCACCGAGAGCGGAACCATTTACACCCCTGCTGACGTTACCACTCTTGCTACAATCGCACACCAAGCGGGCTTGGGCGTGCATATGGATGGTGCCCGCTTTGCCAATGCTTTGGTTCATGCCAAATGCACGGCCGCCGAACTCACATGGAAAGCGGGCGTAGATGTGCTCTCGTTCGGCGCAACCAAAAACGGCGCGCTAGCCTGCGAGGCAGTCATCTTTTTTGACCCGGGAAAAGCCGATAGCTTTGCCTATCAGCGTAAACGTGCCGGACAACTGGTTTCAAAAGGCCGCCTGTTGGGCGCTCAAATGAGCGCCTATTTGCAGGACGATCACTGGCTGGAAATGGCGGCGCACGCCAATGCAATGGCCGCTATGCTCAGTGCGGGCCTCGCGCAAACGCCGGACATCCGCCTCGCTTGGCCGGTGCAGGCCAATGAGACTTTTGCCATTCTTCCGAAAGTCAAAATTGACGCGCTGCGAGCCATGGGCGCAGTATTTTACGAATGGAGCGTCGAAACCCTGCCGATAGCGGAGCGGCCGAAGCCCAACGAAAGCCTGATCAGGCTGATCTGCTCATTTATGACTACAGAGCAGGATGTCATGGCGTTCTTACAGGCAGCATCCAAGTAGCCGCGCTGATCTGGCACAAAAAAGGGGCGCAAACCGCGCCCCTCGCATCACTTATCAAGACCTGATCAGGCGGCCTTTTTGCCTGCCTCGATGGTCTTTGGCGCGGCACCGGTGTTGATCGGGATAGACCGTGGCTTTTTGGCCTCGGGCACTTCGCGTACAAGTTCAACATGCAGTAGGCCGTGCTCCAGCTTTGCACCCGACACGTGAACGTGGTCCGCCAACTGGAACAACCGCTCGAAAGCGCGCGCCGCAATGCCCTGATAGAGCACCTCGGCCTTCGCAGTCGCCTCATCATTGGAAGCACTCACCTGCTTAGCGCCGCGGATGGTCAGTGTGTTTTCGCGGGTTTCAATAGAAAGTTCTGCTTCGGCGAACCCTGCAACAGCCACCGTGACACGATAGGCATTTTCGCCCGTGCGTTCGATGTTGTAAGGC
>JANXSV010000288.1 GCA_025356505.1 Methylovirgula sp. | reverse complement strand
TAAGCAAACCGGAGAAAGCCTGTCAGGAAGCGCTCAAAACTGGCACACCTGCCGCACTGGAGCGGTTTTTGCGGCTCTATCCGGTTGAGCGGACGCAGTGCAATGCCACCGACGTGGTTTTGCTGCCGACAACCGATTTGGGTTCGTCCTCAACAAAACTGACAGTACCTGCCGTGCCGGTTACACCTGTCGTGACACCGGTGGTAACGCCGCCACCTCCGCCTCCGTCCAAGCCGGAAGGCTGCAACCATGTCGCAGACCGTGGCGAACATGAGCATCATTCAGAACACGGCGGGCACAATTCCTAAGCGATGCGCGCGGCACTCAGGCACATGTTCTGATGAACTGCCGTGCGTAGTCGTATTTCATCGTGATGAGGTCATGTGTAAGGCCGCCGTGACGGACAAGCCATGATTTAACCCAGGCGGGATACTGCCGCATGAGAAAGCCTTGAACGTCTGAGACATCGGCATTTGTGGCCGATGTCGGCGCATGAAAACGAAAGATTGCGCCCTGCGTGACGCAGGTTTGATCTATAGGCAGCGCCAAATATAAAGTGCAGGCGGAATCGCAGCGACCTTCAAAATGAACGGCGTTGCCGGATGCTTTGAGGCGAAACATGCGCGCGGCATAATCTATGACCGCGCCGCCGCCGTCGTCATTTATGGCGACGATGCGGGACGTTGCAGGTTGTGTGCTTGGCGGAGATTGCGCACCCGATGGAACCGGGCAAGCGATGATTGTCGTGCAGCAAACGGCTAACACAAGCCGAACCGCGGACGGCGCCCTCATTCAAACATTCCGTAACATCTCCCGAGCAAACTGGCGACAAGCTCGGTGTTTTTACGTTTGAAGTAAAGGCCGGAAATCCGTTTTATCAGGTAAAATCAGGCGGTTCCCACAGAAATAATCTGGCCGCAGGACATGTCGCTCTGACAAAAGTTCACCGCAGGTCCGTTCCGCAGCGCATATTTCGGGCGCACGAGACCCGGCTCTTTGGGGGCCGCATCACAGCACAATACGCCGAGTTTGTCCGCTTTTTGCGCGCTGTCAGGCGGTGTTTGATATCGCAAGCTGCCCCTCATCACGTTCGATACGCATGGCGATTTCGGCATGCAAATCTTTGGTCATGAAGGCGACCTGGGTGCGATTGGTTGCGTGGAGCTTTTTCATGATATTGCGCAGATGCACTTTCACAGTGCTCTCCGCAATGCCGAGGCTGTAGGCGATCAGCTTGTTCTGAGTGCCTTTTTTCAACCGCTCCAACACCTGCTGCTCGCGTAGGGTGAAAATATGGGCAGCTTCGGGGAGCGATGAAGTGTGGTTTGGCACCAGTTGGATCGCCGGAATAGCGCCGAGGTCGGTTGAGGCAGTATGGACGCACGATGCGGCCGCTATTTCGGCATAGAGCGGCACCACCCGGCCATTCGTCCTGTGGTCTTGCCTCTCCTGGACTTGCCTCTCCTGGTTTTGCATCCCTTGGACTTGCCTCTCCTGGACTTGCCTCTCCTGGACTTGCGTCTCTTTATCAGGCGTCTCGTGGTGAAGCGCTTGAGCCAGAGCATTGCAGGGCGCAAATGTGCCACCGGCAAGGATGAGTTCGATGGCAGCCAACGCTACGCGGATATTGGTGTTCATGGGCAGGACGCCGGAAACGCCGGATTCAATGGCATCCAGCAGACTCTGCGGATCATCATTGGCCATGATCGCCACAGTCGCAGCATCCGGAAACCGCAGTTTGAGCTGTGCCACGAAGGCTTGAAGTTTCGACAGCGAACTTGCCGCGCAGCCGTGACCAAACAAGATGAGCAGCGCGTTTGATCCGGTAATTTCCTCTAAAGTGGCGACGCTGACGATTTCAAGCTCCGGGGCGAAACTGTGCAGCACATGGGTGACACAGTCGCGCAGCAGATTGCGACGATCCAATACAATAACGCGGCCACGCTGCCGGGGCGCAGCTTCCATCGCTTGCGGATGTAGTTTGATCGCCGAAACGAAGCCACCGGAAAGGTGCCGACCAGCGTCATAAAATGTTGAATGCTCCATAAACTATACCCCCAACTGTCGACGGCCGATCTTTAGTTCCGGCTCGCTTACGCAACCGCACTACCCATTATTCGTTCGGTCTTTTCGTTCTCTTGTGTCTCTGTCAGGCTTCCCGCACCGAGGCGGACTTTCAGCTTTGAAGGCGAAATTCTTTCATCGTTTCCCA
>JANXSV010000261.1 GCA_025356505.1 Methylovirgula sp. | reverse complement strand
GGCGCGATCTTTGGCGCTGGTGTCGCCAGTGCGCATGGCCACGCTCCATAGCGGCGCGGCGGGTTCGAGCGCATGAAGCTGGGTAAAGGCCGCGCTCAGAGCCAGCGCTGTATCAGCCGCCAAAGCGCGCATCGGCGTAATCCAGAGAAGGGTGAGGCCGTCATTACGGGTCAGCGCCTGCCAAGCGCCCAAACCCACAGCCAAGGTCTTGCCTGCGCCGGTGGTTGCGTGAAGCAAACCGCTGCGGTCCTGCGCCATATTTTGCCAGACGTCAGCCTGAAAGGGCAGGATTTTCCAGCTTTTTTGCTCGAACCATTGCGCCACCGCCGCGTTCGGCACGGAGGCTCTGGTCATGGGGAGGCCGGTAGAAGTGCGTGCAGGCTGGCCAGTGTATCTGCTTCAGCGATGGGTTTATCCTTTCTCCAGCGCAACATCCGCGGAAAACGCACGGCGATGCCGCTTTTATGGCGTTTGCTCAAGGCGATGCCCTCAAAACCAAGCTCGAAAACCAGTGAGGGTTTGACACTGCGCACGGGGCCGAAGCTCTCCACCGTCGTTTTGCGGATGATGGCGTCAACCTGTTTCATTTCCTCGTCCGTCAGGCCGGAATAGGCCTTGGCGAAGGGCGTAAGGACGCGCTGCGGCGAATCATCCGTCCAGACGGCGAAAGTGTAATCGCTGTAAAGGCTGGCGCGCCGGCCATGTCCACGCTGGGCATAAATCAGCACGGCATCCACACTCATCGGGTCAAGTTTCCACTTCCACCACACGTCCTGATCGTCGATTTTGCGGCGGCCGATGCCATAGACGCTCTTGCCGGATTTCAGCATCATGCCTTCAGCGCCGATGCTGCGGGCCATTTGGCGCACCACGGCCAAATCAGCCCATGTTTCGCCAAGAAGTCGCGGGCTGAGTCGTAAGGGGAGAACTTGCCCCGAGGCGTCGGCCTTGGCGCGCGCCGCCGCCAGCACCTGTTCGAGCAGCGCCCGGCGCTCAAACTGCGGCAGCTCGCGAATGTCGCGGCCATCCAGTTCAAGAATATCGTAGCAAATCAGCACGACCGGCAGTTCCGCCAGCAGTTTCGCCCCCAAAACTTTCCGGCCTAACCTTTGCTGGAGCATGGCAAAGGGCTGAATATGGTCGACGGAAGACATTTGCGTTTCCACGCCAGCCCGAGCCACCACCAGTTCGCCGTCGAGCACAGTTCCGGACGGGATGAAATTTTCGAGGATTTTAAGATCGGGGTAGGATTCGCTGACCAGTTCCTCCCCGCGCGACCAAATCCAGCTCTGATCTGAGCGCCGCACAAATTGGGCGCGGATACCGTCGAATTTCCATTCGACAAGCCAGTTCTGCGGCGGACCGAGGCGGGCGTTCATTTCGTCCAGATCGCCAACAAAGGGATTGGCAAGAAAAAACGGCATCGGCTGGCCGCTGGCTTTGGTGGTCTGCTCGGCACCATCCGAAGGCGACACGAGCTCTAAAAAATCCTGCTTGCCAAAATGCCGGCTGGCCTGAGTATATCCCATCATGCGCTGCGCCATGATTTTGGCATCGACTCCGGATGCGTCACTCAGCGCCTGAACCACGGTGAGTTTCGACACGCCGATACGCAGACTTCCCGTGACCAGCTTGAAAAAGGCGAGCCGCTGGTCGACAGGCAGGGCGGCAATCCAGCCCTTGAGCGTGTCCAGGCGCGCCTCATCCGGCAGGGTGCGGGCGGGGAGCAAACGCAGGTCGAGCCAGTCTGCCAGCCCCATTTCTTCGACGGTGCCGGGCGGCGGCAGTAACAAGCTGAGGGTTTCGGCGAGGTCACCAACGCTTTGATAACTTTCTTCAAACAGCCACTCCGGCAGACCGGTCAAATCGAGCGCAAGTTGCCGCAAAGTTTTGGTCGGGATCAACTGCCTTGGTTTGCCGCCGGAGAGAAAATAGATAATCCAGCTTGCGTCCGCCCATCGCGTTTCATCGGCAAGTGCGCTTGTCAAAAATGCGCTGATGACCTGTTGTTTGTATTTGGTGGATGTCGCGGCATCGAGGCGGCCGTAGATGGCAGCAAAATCTTTCATGAGGCCACCGTTTCAGGCGCAGGCGGATCATCAACCTCGTCGTCGTCCTGACCGAATTGCGTTGCAATCGGGCGG
>JANXSV010000254.1 GCA_025356505.1 Methylovirgula sp. | reverse complement strand
GCGAAATACAAATCCTTGAGCTGATGCATAAACAGGTCTTGGAGTGTTTTGGTTTGAGTTGTCATCGGATAATCCTCCGGTTATGGCCTTAAATGTGCGGGTGCATGTCGATGAAAAGCGTCAGCGCCATCATGCTGCACGTCACCCAGATATTTGCGCAGCCGACCAATGTGCCGGTGCAGGTTATGGTTATTCAAGATCAGAGTTTGTTGACGTTGTTCTTCACCGAGGTTTTGGCATCGCCAACAGCAACTTGAACCTTACCCTTGGCCTTCTGGCCAATACCTTCAGCTTCAAGTTTGGTATTGCCAACAGTCTTGCCCACGGCCTTTTTAACCGATCCGGCAACTTCGTTCGCTGCGCCCTTGATCTTATCAGTTGTGCTGCTCATGATATTCTCCTGAGTTGTGACCGCACGTAGCGGCTGTTTGAAAAACGTTTCGGCACTTAAAAAGTTCCGAGAAAAGATTGGTGAAGTTGTTTTTTTCAACTTTATCAATGCTTAAACAAAAACAGCCGCCCAAAGGGCAGCTGCTTTTGATGACTATATTTCCGCTGAGGTTAGGCGCGCTTGATGAGGCGCAGAATGAACAGCAGGATGATAGCGCCGAGTGTGGACGCGATGATTGCGCCGAGGATGCCGCCCGTTCCCACCACATAGGTGCCAAAGAGCCAGCCACCCAACACGGAGCCGATGATGCCGACGATGATGTCGCCAACGAGGCCAAAGCCGCCGCCTTTAACGATCTGCCCGGCAAGCCAGCCTGCGACAGCGCCTATAACCAGCCAAATGATTAAGCCCTGAGGTTCCATGGTTTTCACCTTTCTTATTGTTAGAATTTTTATCGGAATTGATTTCCAAAAGTGTAACGCGCGTTCGGAAGAAAGGTTCCCTATTAAGCCAAGTTTTTAAGGTAAAGCCGTTCAAACGATGCAAAAGCTCGTCATCATGAAAAGGCTAGTCGTCGACGCTGAAACGCCAGTGCAACAATTCGTTATGTTGCAGGTCCTGCCTTTGCGCCTCTAGCTGGGAAGCGAGGCCGTCCAACATCCGGGCTGAAACGCGCGAATGCGGGCGCGTTTCGCTTTCCATTGTGATGGTAAAATCGACAACACCGGATCCGGCGGGCGTAAGGTTGACGCTGAACTTGTCAATTTCGTCGTGCGAAAGCGCATCGCTGAGCACCTCGACCATCGCCAGCCCTAGCGGGATGAGGCGGTCAATCTGCATGTCTCCTTCGACATCAAGCAAGGTTGTCACCCATTGGTGCTTATGGCGCAGTGTCGCGAATATATTATTGGTGACTTGGGTCGCAAACAGGCGGACTGGAACGCTGTTCAAGCCGGTCTCCCGAAGGGCGAGGCGATATCCTGTGGCAATAACCTGCACGCGCGCCTCTGTTTGCGCCAGCACCAGCCGGTTCTTGCCTGCCATTTCGCGCCTGCCAAGCGAGATATAGCTTTGAATAACCTGAAGACTGTTTTTGACGCGATGATGTAGTTCCAGCGTAAGGGCGTGGTTTCTCTCGCTGGAGGCCGTCAGCGCGGCTTCACGCGTCGCCGCCTGGGTTTTTAGATTGTAAAGCGCGTTGAACACGCCTTTCAACTCATCCGGCATGGATGGATCGATGGCAAAGGTTTCTCCATGCGCGATAGGCAGGGCGGCGAATGTGTTTATCTGTTCGGCGCTGGCAACCACATCGCGCTGGATGGCGCGGGTGTAGAGCATGACTAAAAAAACCATGAAGGCCAGAGGCGCGAGCGACAAGCCCAGATAGCGGTGCCAGGCGTCGGTGCGGGCATCATTGTCAAGATCTGCAATCACAAACAGGTCTGGCTGTGCCACAGGGGCGGCGGCGTAGTTTTGAACCGATCCGTCTGAAGCCTTCACCTGCCAGACGTCGCTCTTGGCTAATTCGGGTGCGCCAACGGGGATCCAACTGGCATCCTCGCCGTGGTTGGTAGCAAGCATTTGACCCGCTTTGAGAAGAGCGAATTTGCCAGCCGGGATGGCACCTGCTGCCGGATCACGCATAAAGGCGGAGGCTTTGACCAGCGCATGGACGGACCAGCTTTCCACGGCGACTGCCGTCGTGTTGACATGCAGTACCGTCAGCACGGCGCCATTCACATTGGCAGCATCAAAAGTTGTCAGCAGGGTTGGCGCTTGAACTCCAACCGGTGTCGGAGTCGCGGACTGCGGCAGCACTTTTTCGAGTTGCGCCACATCCGCGCCGGGGTCGCGAAGGGCCGAACAGGTAACGCCTGCGGAAGAGCGGGCCACCACGGCGAGCAATTCTTCATGCCCGATTAGCGCCTGTTGAACGAGTTCCCCGCAGGTTCCGTCTCTGGTTTGCAGCCTGAGCGCGACACTAATGAGCAACGAGGCGGAGTTTTGGATATTGCGGCGTACCACCATGGCGTAATTGCGCGCAATATCGCGTTGTGCAACGTGAATATCGTCAACCGACGACCAATAGGTCAGCAGTGTGAGCCCTTGATTGAACAGCGCCACCGGAATGATCACAAGGGCAAGCAGAAACAAAAGTCTGCCGCGCATCGATCTTATTTTGGCGATCGGCATGCCAAAATCCTGTCAATTGGTGTGGGCAGTCTTGGCTTAGACACTTGAACCTGGCCCGGTGGCCGCATCTTCAGCCGACGTTCGCCCCAAATCCGGGACGGCAACAATGCCAAGCAGAATGGCGAGGCGGGCGCGGGCGCGGTTGACGCGGCTTTTGATGGTGCCCACAGCCACGCCGCAAATTTCCGCCGCTTCTTCATATGACAGGCCTGATGCGCCGACCATGATCAGCGCCTCACGCTGATCCTCGGGTAGTTTCTCCAAAGCGATGCGAAAGTCGGCCATGTCTATGGCGCTATCCTGCGGGGCAGGCACTGAGACGCGCTCGGAAAAAATACCATCGGTGTCCTGCACCTCGCGCGATGTGCGGCGATGGGACGAATAAAAAGTGTTACGCAAAATGGTGAAGAGCCAAGCCCGCAAATTCGTGCCGGGCGTAAAAGACCCGACATTGCTCCACGCCTTTAGCAACGTCTCCTGCACCAGATCATCGGCTTGTGCGTGCCGCCCGGAAAGGGAGATGGCAAAGGCGCGCAGATTTGGCATTTCCTTGATCAGCCCTTCGCGGAACTCGATGCTCGGCGGCGTGGTTGATTTTGTAATTTGCGCATCACTTGTCATTTTTGAGCTCTTTCGCGCTCAGCTCGGCCAGAAGCACCATGAAGCGGTCCGGCATGGGGGTGTTGACCAAATCGTCGTAATAAACTTTCAGCGATTGACCGATGGCTTCCTGAATTTTGGGATCAAGTATGATGTCGTTCTCCAACGCCGCGGATTGAGGTTCGGATGGCACGATTTGAGCGACTTTTGGCGGTATTGGGTCAGATTTATTGTCGGAATCATGTGAATTCATAGCTGCGCCTTCTATAACCCGACTATACTTGCTTACTAATATCTAGACCTAATCCCAAAGTGCTGTAGAACTAAAACGTGTCGATGGTGGTTTAGTTCCGCAATATTGCAATTTTTCAGACTGGGACTACAAGCTGCGAAAAGCAGTCTAATACGACATTGGAGAGATGTGAAATATGCC
>JANXSV010000251.1 GCA_025356505.1 Methylovirgula sp. | reverse complement strand
TCATGTTTGAGGGTCCGGAAGCCACACTGACGTTAACAACAAATGCTCAACCGGCGCTAATGGCTTCGAGCATTGCGGTTCTGAGAGTTCTGGAAGCCGAATGCGGGTTCGTTCTGGCCAAGGCCTCGGCTTATGTCGCGGGTCATTCACTTGGCGAATATTCAGCACTAGCTGCGGCTGGCTCTCTCACTTTGCCGGATACCGCGCGCCTGCTGCGCATCCGAGGCAACGCAATGCAAAAAGCCGTCCCGGCAGGAGAGGGGGCCATGGCCGCGATAATCGGTCTGGATTTCGCAGTCGTGAACGCAGTGGCAACGGAAGCGGCCCGCGAGTTGTACTTGACGGGCGCTATCTGTGAGGCAGCGAATGATAACGGAGGCGGGCAGGTGGTTATTTCCGGCACCAAAGCAGCAGTCGAAAAAGCGATGGAGCTTGCCAAGGCCAAGGGTGCCAAACGGGCAATTATGCTCCCGGTGTCGGCCCCTTTCCATTGTTCGTTGATGACACCGGCGGCTGAAGCCATGCAGGATGCTCTTGCCCGAGTGACAATAGTTTCACCCTGCGTGCCACTTATTGCCAACGTTACCGCCTTGCCGGTTACCAACCCCGACGATATCAGGCGCGGACTTGTAGAGCAGGTGACGGGGACCGTGAGATGGCGTGAGACTGTCTCCTATCTCGCGGGGCAGGGCGTAACGCATTTTCTTGAACTCGGCACCGGTAAGGTCTTATCTGGTTTGATAAAACGTATTGCTGACGGGGTTTCTACCACCTCAATCAGTTCGCCAGAAGATATAGTGGCGTTTAAGACTCCAAGTCTTTGAGTCATCACGCGTTTAAGGAGATTTCATGTTTGATCTAACTGGCAAAAACGCGCTCGTAACGGGGGCTTCAGGCGGGCTGGGCGGAGCTATAGCCCGTGCGCTTCACGCGCAAGGCGCTCACGTTACGCTTTCCGGCACGCGAAAAGATGCGCTTGAAACCCTCGCCGCCGAACTTGGAGCGAACACTCACATTGTGACCTGCAATCTTGGCATCAAAGAGGAGGTTGAGGCGCTTATTCCTGCGGCTGAGCTTGCTATGGGAGGCGTCGATATCCTCGTAAATAATGCCGGGGTTACGCGGGACGGGTTGTTTATGCGAATGAAGGATGAAGACTGGGACGCCGTTTTAAACGTCAATCTCACGTCCTGTTTCCGTCTTTCGCGTGGTGTTCTAAAAGGCATGATGAAGCGCCGCTATGGTCGCATCATTAATATAACTTCGATTGTCGGCATTACCGGAAACCCGGGGCAGGGGAATTATGCCGCGTCGAAAGCAGGAATGATCGGCATGTCAAAGTCGCTCGCGGCGGAGGTCGCAAGCCGCAACATAACCGTAAATTGTATAGCGCCTGGGTTTATTGCCAGCCCGATGACCGACGCCCTGAACGAAAAACAGCGCGAGGGTATTTTCACGACCATCCCCATGGGTCGGTTGGGTCAGGGTACTGAAATCGCTGCGGCGGCGGTTTATCTGGCCAGCGCCGAAGCGGCATATGTCACAGGCCAGACGATGCACGTTAACGGCGGTATGGCGATGATTTAGGCGCTTCTCCGATGCGCACTATCTAATTCTAGCGTCAACTTGGTTTGCCTGCTAGACTATCGACAGATACAAATTTGACTGCTTCTTTCGAGTAGCAGCGGGGTTTTTGGTGACACATATTGAGGGAAACGTCCCTGCAGCGCCGCCTAGCGGTGCGCGTCAGGACGCAACGGGGAAGTTTGCCGCCAGGCCGGAGGTGAGCGACAAGGTTGCGACCTACGCAGCTCTGGATTTAGGTACGAATAATTGTCGGCTGCTTGTTGCTCGTCCGGCTGCGGATGGCTTCCGCATCGTTGATGCATTTTCGCGCATCGTTCGCCTTGGCGAAGGCCTGTCACTTACAGGAAAACTGAGCGAGGCGGCTATAGGTCGAACCATCGGCGCACTTTCCGTTTGCCGGGATAAAATGGACAGTCGCAATGTTACGCGGGCCCGCCTGGTGGCAACCGAGGCTTGTCGCTCTGCAATTAACGGTCAAGAATTTTTGCAGCGTGTTTTTGATAGCACCGGTCTCAAGTTGGAGATCATTGATCGTGAGACAGAAGCTCGGCTCGCCGTAGCAGGCTGTTCGGTTCTAGCTGATCCAGATGCGGAATCAGTT
>JANXSV010000125.1 GCA_025356505.1 Methylovirgula sp. | reverse complement strand
CCGCGCTGTCCCGTGGGGATTTCCGGCGCAACTGCTGCCGGCGCTGGAATTCCTTGATGGCATTCCACAGCATTGTTCCACGCTTGTCGTGGTGCCAACTCTGCTGACATCGGACGACTCGATCAAAGGTCAAGTCGAACGCCTTGAGATCCATTATCTGTCTAACACCGAGGACAATTTGCACTTTGCTCTCTTGTCCGATTGGCTTGACGCCGACGCCGAAACGCGGCCCGATGACGCGCAGCGGCTCAGCGTGGCGCAAGCGGCCATTGCCGAACTCAATTTGCGCTATGGTTCGCCAGCGGGCGGCTCGCGGTTTTTGCTCCTCCACCGCAAACGTCTGTGGAGCGAAGGTGAAAATCGCTGGATGGGCTGGGAGCGCAAACGCGGCAAGCTGCATGAAGTAAACCGCCTGTTGCGCGGCGCGGCCGACACCAGCTTTTTGCCGCTGCCAGATGGTCTGATCCTGCCTGCAAATATCAGATATGTGGTCACGCTTGATGCCGATACGCGGCTGCCGCGCGACGCTGTCCGGCGTCTGGTCGGCAAGATGGAGCATCCGCTGAACCAGCCGCGGTTTGATACCACCCACGCCCGGGTGATGGAGGGCTATGCGGTTTTGCAGCCGCGCGTCACGCCATCGCTTCCTGTCGGTCAGGAAGGGTCATTGTTTCAGCGCATATTTTCTTCAATGGGCGGTATAGATCCGTATGCATCGGCAGTTTCCGATGTCTATCAGGACTTGTTCGGCGAAGGATCCTACGCCGGCAAGGGCATTTATCATATCGACGCTTTTGAGGCTGCGATGGCGGGTCGGGTGCCGGAAGGAACCTTGCTCAGCCACGATCTGTTTGAGGGTATTTACGCGCGCGCCGGCCTCGCTACCGACGTTGAGGTGGTTGAAGAATTCCCCGCCCGATACGATGTGGGTGCGATGCGGCATCATCGCTGGGCGCGAGGAGATTGGCAATTATTGCCGTGGCTGTTTGGGCGCGGAAAAACGCTTGAAGGCGGCACCGCTGCCGACACCGTCCCTATGGTTGGTCGTTGGAAAATGCTCGACAATCTGCGCCGCACTCTGTCGGCGCCTGCAGCCATTCTGGCGCTGCTGCTGGGCTGGACTTTACCTTCGCATATGGCTTCGCTCTGGACGCTGTTTGTCGTTGCGACGATCGGGTTGCCGACGCTCATCCCGATCATTTCAGCGATTCCGCCCGATCAGTCCAAGGTCACTCTGGGCAGCCATATTCGGGCGCTTTTGGCCGATGTAAAGTTGGCCGGGAGCCTGTTCGCGCTGGTCATTAGCTTTTTGGCGCATCAAGCCTGGCTCATGTCCGACGCAGTTCTTCGGACGCTTTGGCGTTTGGGGGTCAGCCATAAACACATGTTGGAATGGGTGCCCGCTGCACAGGCGAGTTCCGGCTCGCCGCTGGATCTGGCGGGTTTTTACCGGCATATGTTTGGTGCCGTTGTGGTGGCGCTTGCAGCCATGGTCGCCGGTTGGCACAATAATTTTGGCCTGGCGCTGAGCTTTGCGCTGTTGTGGATTGTTTCGCCGGTCATTGCGCGATGGGTCAGCCTCCCGCCAGACGTCAAAGGCCAGCTGCGGGTCAGCGATGAGGATACACAGTTTCTGCGACTGATAGCGCGGCGGACCTGGCGCTTTTTTGAAGGCTTTGTCACCTCAGGGGAAAATATGCTCCCGCCGGACAATTATCAGGAAGACCCTGCCGCTGTCGCGCATCGAACTTCACCGACCAATATGGGGCTGTATCTGCTTTCAGCGGCCTCGGCGCGTGATAGTGGCCAATTTCTTTCCATCGAGATCAACAGAGACGTCGGTGCTTGCGTTCGTGGGTTGACGCGCATCGGCTGGCGGTAGGAGAAGCCAATGTCCACGTCGATCGAATCGACCGTAGGCAGTGACTGTTCGGTTTTGGAGATCGACGGGGATCGGAACAGTGGCGTAGTCATCGAGTGTCTCCCATGCTGGATCTTCGAGAGTGTCCGATGGCGAACTGAAAGCATCGTGCTGCTCGATCAGTGATGGGAGAAACGATGTGGGCGTGTGAGCAGGAAGATCTTGCCAGGA
>JANXSV010000268.1 GCA_025356505.1 Methylovirgula sp. | reverse complement strand
CGAAACCGAACCGCTACCGGAAACAACTCCGGCCTCCGCGCTGCCGCCCGAAGAGGTCGATCGTCTCACCGACGAGATCATCGTTGCGCTTAAAACCGTCTATGATCCGGAAATTCCATCCGATATCTACGAGCTTGGCCTGATTTATCGCATCGAGATCGAGGATAGCCGCTTCGTCAATATTGACATGACCTTGACCGCGCCTGCCTGCCCTGTGGCGGGGGAGATGCCCGGCTGGGTTGAGACAGCCGTCTCGGCAGTCCCGGGCGTGGCCGGTGCCAAAGTAAAAATGGTGTTTGACCCGCCGTGGGATCAAAGCCGCATGTCAGATGAAGCCCGCGTCGCACTGGATATGTGGTAATCCACTCGGCGCTTCCATATGACAGGATAATGGCGTATCCGCCTCCTTCACCTCATGCGGATATATGTTTTGGACAGCCATTTTTATCGTGAAATCAGTGAGTTGAGCACAATAGGCAAGCTGCCTATGCTCGTAGTCTTGCCCGGCATGGATGGCACCTGCAAGCTGCTCGATAATTTTCACAGCGAGATCGGCAAGAGCTGCCGCGTGCTGCCGGTTTCTTATCCCACCGATCGGGTTATGGACTATGCTGAGCTGACGGTTTTTGTGACAGCAAGGCTGCCCGCGTCGCCCTTTATTGTGCTGGGCGAGAGCTTTTCCGGGCCCATTGCCATCGAAATCGCCGCTAAGCACGCCAATTGTCGCGGACTGATTCTTGTGTCGACTTTCGCCAAGGCACCGGCGCCACGCTTTTTACTGCCCTTCACACGATTGTTTCACCCGAAATTACCGCTGAAATATTTCACGTCGCTAGTGCTGATGAGCGGGCAGGGCTCTCCGGCCGAGCGCAATGCTCTGGAGCAGACCATTGCGGCTGTGCCTGCACGTATCTTGCAGAAGCGGCTCAGCTTTGTGTTGAAAGTGAATAAAATCAGTATGTTGCGGCGGTTGAAGCTGCCTGTTTTGTGCCTCGCGGGTCGTTATGACAGGTTGGTCGGTCTGCGTCATGCCCGCCGTATCGCCGCAACGGCACCTCAGTGCGAACTTCATGAAATGGAAGCGCCGCATATGCTCTTGGAAACGCACGCCCGCGAGGCCAGCGCGCTCATCCATAAATTTGCGATTTCCTGCACGGCGTTAGCGGCTTGAGTTTGAAATTTAAGCTATTCGTGCTTATGTAATGTTTATCCGCAGGCCTTTAACCCGCGAGATGGGAATGAAAATGGCAAGTCGATTCAAAGTTATCAGCCTGACAGAAGCTGCTGCGGAACGTGTCCGTGAAATCATGTCAAACTCCGCTACGCCTTTGGCCGGTTTGCGCATCGGCGTAAAAAATGGCGGCTGCGCTGGCATGTCCTACACCATGGACTGGGCCGAAACCCAAGGCCCGCACGATGATGTCGTCGAAGAAAAGGGCGTGCGATTGTTAATAGACCCGAAAGCGGTTCTATTTCTGTTTGGCACCCAGATGGATTACCAACAGAGCAAGCTGTCCAGCGGATTTGTTTTTAACAATCCGAACCAGACAGCAGCTTGCGGTTGTGGCGAAAGCGTGGCCATCACCCCTGTCGGGCAGGACGCTGTTCACGCTTCATAATTCGCTCACCGGATTGTTAGGCCATCCGTATCTGCGGAAAGCCTAACCGTTGGTCGCAATGTGCCGCCAAGGCGGCACCGCCGTTTCCAGTTAAAGCACAAGGCTCTCATTTTCTCCAAGATGTGGCCTCGAACCGGTCACCGCCGAAAATGCGAGTTTCACCAGCGCGATAGCTGCGTTGCTTCCGTCCCAATATTCCGCCCTTTCCGGTGTGACGCGGATAGTGACCACGTCCGAATCGGCAGGACCCTTGGGCCAGAAAGCTTGTGCCGCCGGGCTCCACAGCTTTTCGATTTTTGATTTGTTATCATCCAATGTCGCCATGCCATAGACCGAGGCATGCTTTGAACCGCCGTCCGAAAAAGCCAGATAGACATTCGGATTGTTGGAAATTTCGGCGTCCTTGACTGTGTGTCGATCGGTCAGGAAATAGATGCACCCTTCTGCTTGACGCACCAGAGCGGCCATCGGCCGTCCATGTAACTCGGACCCGTGGCGCGACACCAACATGCAATTGCGAAAAGAGCTTATGATCGCCCAGAACTTTTTGATGGTGTCATCCATAGGAGGCACGTTTGCAGTCATTTGATCTGTCCATCTGTTAAATCAGCATGCCCAACAGGGCGCTTTAGTTGATTTTGAGCCGCCGTGCCGCCAAAACCCGCTGGGACGGGCCCGTTCTGCGCATAGCGATCCGCCCGCCCAGGCTCAATCCTTCAGGGGGGCAGCATTGGTTATTTCGGCTTTTGAACCCGCGTGCGGTCTGGAAGCTTTTGCAAAGCCGCCTTCACGTTCTGTTTCGTCTTGGTCGCTCCGGCGCGCAAGACTTTGGTTGCCGCATCGGCTTTTTGGTCCGGATCTGTCGGGATCGGCTTTGTCTCTGATGTGGCGTTCAAACCGCCAGGGCCGGGTTGTTTCCCGTCATTTTTTCCTGCGGCGGCAAATGCGGCCAGCATATCGGGCTGTTGACCCGA
>JANXSV010000049.1 GCA_025356505.1 Methylovirgula sp. | reverse complement strand
ATTTCAAACCGGCAGATCAGTCCGCGCCAAATCGATGATCTGGTAGGCTATGGCTATGTCGAACGCACGCCGCACGGCGGACTGCGCGTGACGGAATCAGGCTTCCCGATTCTGGACGCCGTTGTGGCCGATTTGGCGGGCTGAGGCGGGGTTTTTCGCTGCAAAATCCGGCCAGTTCGGCCATTGCATTTAAAATAAATAATAGAAACATAGACATAGCGCCAAATGCCTGAACTGAATTTCAGGCCAAACCAGAGGGCACTTTGGCCAAATGGCGGCCAAATATGGCCAAACAAGCATTATGATACCGTTTTTGGCCGACTTTTGGCCGATTTTCCACAACCTGATACAACCATTTTGCAACCTCGCGGGGCTCAAACGCACAAGATGCTCTGCGCCTTCAATATGACCTTGCAATTTGCCTTAGAACTCAGCCTTGGAACATAGCCCTGAAAACGGCGGCGGAATTTGAAATTGAAATATTGCGTCACTGAAATTTCTAGAAACCATTTCTCAGTAGAAGCCATTTCTCAGTAGAAGCCATGTCTCGGTAGAAGCAATGTCTCAGTAAAAGCAATGTCTCGCTGCAAGAGTGTCTTAGTAGCAGCCTTGAAGCCTGCACCGTCAGACGCTACAAATGGCTATGGATGACCAGTCGCCCGCCAAAGGGTTGAGAATACCAGCTCTTGATGGGCTGCGCGGCTTGGCGATTGCGCTGGTTGTGCTGTTTCATGGCTTCGCGCGCTGGCCGGATTTAGTTCCTTGGGTCACCCGCTATCGCGATTTTCCACTGTTCAAGTTTGGCTATCTCGGCGTTGAACTGTTCTTCTGGATTTCCGGCTTCGTGATTTTTATGTCGCTGGATAAAACTGCGGGTCTGGGAAACTTTCTATATAAACGCTGGCTGCGCCTGTTTCCCGCAATGCTAATTGCCTGCGTCTTGATTGTAACGACCGGCGCGCTGCTTCCGGAACGCCCTTTCGGAGCGCCGAGACTTTTAGATGTGATTCCGGCGCTAACCTTCATCGATACCGGGGTTCTCAACGCAGTCTTCCCGCTGCATTTTGACAATCTGGAGGGCAGCTTCTGGTCGCTCTTTGTCGAGGTAAAATTCTATGTGCTGTTTGGCGCATTATATTTTTTCGATAAGGACAAAGCCTTCGCGCGTTTGACAGGCCTATTTCTGGCCGGTTGGGTGGTGAAGTCAGCCGCGCAGCTTTATCCGTTTCCGCCGCTCACCTTCGTCAACGCCTTAGTGACCACAGGTCTATCGCTTAATTATTTCGGCCATTTTGCGGTAGGCTGCGCCATGTATCTCGAATTAAAACATCAAAACCGGCGCTACCTTTATGTTGCGCTTGCGCTGCTTATTCCTGCGATCGGGGCAAGTGTTGGCTATCGTCCCGGAACCATGCTGTTTTGCTTTGCGCTTTATGCGATTTTTCGCAGCGCGCTGCTCAGCGCGAAATTCAGCCATATGGTTTCCGGCAAAGTGCTCACCACTGCCGGGTTCATTAGCTACCCGCTTTATCTGATAAATGAAAACATGCTCGTCGCTCTCACCATAAAGCTGCACCAGTTTTTGCCGGATGTGCCTGGACTGCTGACACCGGTGCCCGGCCTTATGGTGATTTGCGCGCTGGCCTATCTCATCGCGGCATATCTTGAACCCTGGTTGCGGCGGGCGATACAGCAACTTTTTACTGCTCGAAGCACCGCGCCAGAGTTTTAGGCAAAACGGCTACAGGCAGACACGATTCAAGCAGCTTTGACCGCAACGACCCCGCCTTATTCCTATGACGCAAACCGGTTTTCCTGATAAAAGCCCACAACTTTCACGCGGAAAACCCCATGCGCCTTCTCTTTATCGGTGATGTTCTTGGCCGCTCAGGCCGCGCCGCGGTCTCGTCGCTGCTTCCCGGCCTCAAGGCCAAATGGAAACTGGATTTCGTTGTCGTAAATGGCGAAAACGCCGCCGGTGGTTTTGGCATCACCGAGGCCATTTGCGATGAGCTGATGGGCGCAGGTGCCGATTGTATCACGCTCGGCAATCATGCCTTTGATCAACGTGAGGCGCTGGTGTT
>JANXSV010000046.1 GCA_025356505.1 Methylovirgula sp. | reverse complement strand
TTCCCAATCGGTTTTGACTGAACCCTTAGGGATCATCACCGGATCGTTGGGCCCGACAATGCAGGATGGCGCCTTGTTGAATAAAATCGGCTCAAGCGGCACGGCTGCGCCTGTTTCGGCAGCATGATCAGCATAGTTTAGGCCGACGGCGATAAAGTTGCCCACTTTGCCGACGCAGGCGCCAATCCGTGGCTTGCCTTTTACGGCAGGCAAATTCTTTGCCTTCAGCTTTGCCAGCTTCTTGAGCCATTTTGGCGACAGCGCCTCGCCGGCAATATCCGGAATAACGCCCGAAAGGTCGCGCAGTTTGCCTTCGTTATCAATGAGGCCGGGCTTTTCCTTACCTAACTTACCGTAGCGCACCAGCTTCATGTCTTGCTCCTTGATGGGGGAATTCCACGTCTAACAAAGCCTTTGCTAACATGCCAGCGTGAATATGATTACGCGCGCATTTTCACATAAGTTCCCGGAGCATCGCACAGCGGTGGTATTGGCCCCTTTGCCGGGTCGCGTGCAGGTGTGATTTCAGGCGCTTGCGCTTTGATCCACTCAATCCAGTCGAGCCACCACGAACCGGGATGTTCTGTGGTGTGCGGTAACCAATCTTCGAGCACGCCGACGGGTTTTGGCCCCAGCCAATATTGATATTTGGGTTTGTAGGGTGGATTGACCACCCCGGCGATATGGCCCGAACCTCCGAGCACGAAACGCATTTCCCCGCCAAAATATTGCGCACCGCGAAACACCGATGGCGCCGGGGCGATATGGTCTTCTTTCGCGGCAAAATTATAGACGGGCACAGTCACATTTTTCAAATCCAACATAAGCCCGCCCATCGGCATTTTGCCTTTGACCAGATCATTGTTGAGGTAGCAGTGGCGCAAATAGAACGAATGGTTGGCCGCAGGCATCCGGGTTGAATCAGAGTTCCAGTACAGCAAATCGAATGCGGTCGGCGGCTCGCCCTTGAGATAGTTTTTAACGACATAAGACCAGATCATGTCATTTGGCCGTAGCATATTAAACGCATTGGCCATGCTAGACCCATCCAGAAAGCCTTTTTGTGCCATTTTTTCTTCGGTGGCCCGCACCTGCTCCTCATCCACGAACACTTTGAGATCACCGGCGTCCGAAAAATCCACCTGGGTGGTCAGCAAAGTTGCGCTGGAAATGCGCTTGTCCTGCGTTGCGCCCATGTAGGCAAGGGTGGCAGCCAGCAGCGTCCCGCCCACGCAATAGCCAATTGCAGTTGCGTCCGGCGAGCCGGTTTGCGTGGAAATGGCATCAAGCGCCGCAAATATGCCTTCGCGCATATAGCTTTCAAAAGATTTCGCTGCCTGTCGCTCGTCCGGATTCACCCACGAAACAACGAAAACACTCAGCCCCTGAGACACGGCCCAGCGGACGAAGCTCTTATCCGGGTTCAGATCGAGCACATAAAATTTGTTGATCCACGGCGGCACGATAAGCAATGGCCGCTTGAGCACATCGGGCGTTGTCGGCGCATATTGGATCAGCTCTATCAAATCGTTTCGGAACACCACCTTGCCCGGCGTCACAGCCATATTGACACCGACAGCAAAATTCGACGCATCGGTCTGGCGGATTTTCAGCGTTCCATGTCCGGCCTCGATGTCCTCGGCCAGCATGTGCATACCGCGCACAAGATTTTCCCCGTCCTGCGCCAGTGTGGTGCGCAGCAATTCAGGATTCGTGACAACAAAATTTGACGGCGATAGCGCTGCCCCAATCTGCCGGACATAAAACCGGGCTTTGTCTCGCGTGTGCGGGTCAACATTATCCGCCTTCTCCACCAGCACATTTGCCCAGGTCGTGGTGACTGCATGGGCTTGCCGAATGAAGTCGTAATATGGGTTGGAACTCCATTCGGGATGCGAAAAGCGTTTATCGGCCGGGTCAATAGGCATAGGCGGCGTGCTCACCTCGCCCATCATCCGCTTAAGAGTGTGTTGCCAGAGGTTGAGCATGCCATTCGTCAGCGTGGTCTGGGCAATGAGCGCCTTTTGGGGGTCGCTCATCCAGCTTTCAGCAACCGTCCCGATTGATTTGAGCGCATCAGCCACCTCAGAATTCTGATCCGGAACATTTGACTGCTGATTGCGTGCAAAAGCCCCTACGACTTTGCCCGCTTCATCCATCAATCGCGCGATATTATTCGCCATGTTTTCGAAGTTCGGCTTCGGTGTTAGATCCTCGCCCGTCTTTTGCGCGCCAGGCTCCGGCGTATGAGCTTTTCTCGCAGCAGGCACCGGCTCTGGTGACTTAGGTTCTGCAGTCTGGGGTGCTGCTGCTTTAAGGTCCGCTGCTTGAGATTCCTTGCCAAGCGGCGAAGTCGCAGGCTTTATCGCAGTCTTTATCGGAGGCTTTATCGCAGTCTTGGGCTTGGGCACAGTTGCAGGCTTCGCCAAAGTCCGGCCGGTCATAGCCACGTCAGACCCTGCCGTTTTCACAGCAATGACGTCAGTTTTTCCCGTCGCGGACGTCTGCTTTTTTTTGCGCATACTTCCCTCTTGAGCCGCTTCGGCGCTTTTACCACGTCTGACGATGTTTCACCCCGAACCTGCGCCGTTG
>JANXSV010000019.1 GCA_025356505.1 Methylovirgula sp. | reverse complement strand
CCTGCGTTTGGCCACCATAATCTGCTCACATCGGCCAGCGGCGAGGGGCTTTCCAAGCGCTCCGGTGCGTTGTCCTTAACTGGCCTGCGTGAAAGCGGAGTGGAGGCGCTCGCCGTGGCCTCCCTTGCTGTGCTGACGGGCTCGTCGGAATCGGTCCGCCCGATCACCTCGCTGGATGAGTTGATCGAAACCACAGAACTGAGCCAGATCTCCAAAAATGCCGCAAAGTTTGATGAGGTGGAGCTGCACGTTTTGTCTGCCAAGACACTGCATCATTTGCCCTATGCGGCAGTCGCGCAGCGCTTGGCTGATATGGGCATTTCGGGCGAAGAATTCTGGAATGCCGTGCGCGGAAATCTCACTCGCATCAGCGATGTTCAGCTCTGGTGGGACGTCATCCATTCAAAAATCGCGCCCGTGATTGAAGATGCCGAATATCTCAAGATCGCTGCCCGCCTGCTGCCCGCCGCGCCGCTTGATGGCGCAAGTTGGGTGGCGCTCACCACCGCCTTGAAATCCGAAACAGGCCGCAAGGGCAAGGCCTTGTTTCACCCGTTGCGGCTTGCCTTGACGGGGCAGGATTCTGGGCCGGAAATGGCGGCCTTGCTGCCATTGATTGGCCACGCGCACGTGCAACAAATCTTGAGCGGCGGCGTAGTTTAAACAAAATCACGGGTGCGGCGGGCAGTGCAACCTCATGGTTGTGTTTTTGTTGCACCGAAGGCCTCGAAATCAGGCCAAAAGGCAATCAAAACACCCAATATGGCCGTGTTTGGCCTGCTTTTGGCCTAACTTGGCCGACATCTGGCCGAAAAATCAGGCCAAGGTGTTTTCATAAACTATTGATATTAAACGAAAAAAATGTCGGCTTGCCGATGTGGCCGGATTTCATTTGGCCTAAACACACGCAATCGCTACAATGCTGGCGCGATAATGCGGACCTTCCGCGTCACGCCATCCGGGCCGATTTGATCCTTCAATTCGCCTTGGGTGACGCTGATAACCGGGCCGGAACTTGCGCGTCCGCCACCAATGCCCGAGGAACTACCATTCGGAGCCGTCGCTTTTGACAGTTCCGCCGTGAATGCCTCCACTTCGGCATCATCAGCGGCAGTGGTTTTTTTATTTCCCGCTAAAGCACTCAGAACATTCGGGTTTTTCCCAAGTGACAGCTCAGCCGCTCGCGCTTTCGTCACCAGAATATCATGTTTGGAATGTGTGCCGAGCGCCTGCTCAGCTGGTCCTAAAACTTCCGCCCAGCTCTTGTCGTTGGGCTTGCAGGCCGCTTCGGGGACATATTTCGTCTGGAATTTCAATCGGTTAGGGATTTCCGAATAGGCGCGGTCGTTGATGTCCACCGCGTCATCCAGGTCACCATTCGGATTCCAGGTGAATACCATAACCTCCGTGGCCGGGCACAAAGCCTTGCATAGCGTATCAAGGTCTTCAAGATCGGCACCGCGCGCCGAATAACTCACTGGAAAGAACCCGCCATCCAGCATTTTGACGCAAATCGCCACTCTTCCGCCGCGTCCATGGCGCGGAGCGTCGTCTTCGGCGGAATCCGAACCGCGCAAATCCTGCTTATCAATTGGCACATCCTCGTAACGCTGCGCCGGGCGATTCGGGCTGAAAAGTCCGTCAAACAGGCCGCGTTGTGGCTGCGCTGCCGCCGTTTCCGGCTGTGCCTGACGCACACAATTTGCTTGGTACTGAGCTTGCAGGGCCGCCTTACGACCACTCCCCGCATTTTCAGAAGCACCAACTAACCCATTGTAATTAGACTGCATTTGGCTAATACGAGCCTTGATGCCAACGCATTGCGGCGGGGCTGCTTTCCCAAAAAACAGAAACTGTCGGTTTTCGCATCCGATGGAATTGGCATAAGCCTCCGTGCGGGAAATCTCAGCGCGCTGCTTCTGGGCCGCCGCGGCATATTTGCCGCCTTCGCCGCCCCCGGCCGAGTTTATTTGTGCCAATAGTTTTGAGCAGGTAGCGGATTGCGCAATAGCGTCCGATGCGGGCACCAAGCCGCAAACAAACAGTCCGATGACCATGGCAATTCTTGGTGTTTTCATAAAACCAGCCTGAAATAACGATAAACTCACTCAAAGCGTGTGCAAAACAATGTTCTTAACTAGAAATAGCCTAGCCGCGTGAATTCCTAGTGAATGCCGAAATCTAACCCAGGCGTAGTCTGCGAACAAAGTGGCGTGCATAAAAATCTAATTTTTGCGTAGCTCGGCCAGAAACATATTGCGATTGCCGCGCGGTGAACCCATATGCGTCTCATAGCAGGAGAGTGAGATGAACGTGAAGCAGATTTTCGGTTTGGTGTCGATTGTTGCAATTCTGTCTGGAGCAGCGAGCCTTGCCCGCGCAGGCGAAGGCGATCCTGATCTGATTATGCGCAAAAGCACTGTCTTTAAGTTGCTGACGCCAAACGATAAATTGGCAACTTACGGCATCGATGACCCTAGCGTGGAGGGTGTGGCCTGCCATTACACGACACCTGAAAAAGGCGGATTGGCGGGTGCCTTTGGGCTAGCCGAACAGGTTTCTGATATATCCATCGCCTGTCGCCAATACGGCCCTATCAAGTTTAAAGAGAAATTTGCCCAGGGTGACGTCGTCTATTCTGAGCGCCGCTCCCTTATTTTTAAGAAAATGCAGATTGTCCGCGCTTGCGACGTTAAGCGTAACATATTGGTTTACATGGTTTATTCAGACAAACTCATAGATGGCAGCCCGAAAAACTCAACCTCAACTGTCCCTGTTCAGCCGTGGGGTGCGACAAGCGAAGTCGCCAAATGCGGCGACTTCGTCAAATAATCATTCGCCGCAACTCACGATAATGGCATCAAGCGGGATGTCATTTGCCTTGGAAGATATAGATATCGCCGCAGTGATGTCTTCAAAACGGGTGTAGCCGGTGGCGTGCGCATGGCCATGTGCCTCACACCAAGCATCCGCGATGATACGGCCGCACGCTGTTTGCGAAGCTAGGCATTCGGAGGTGCCGTATCCATCATTTGTCGGGATCACGAATTCATGCGACCCCAACTCCGCCGCGCGTATTTGATTTACGTTGGCCAAAATCAGCAGGAAACCGGCGAGAAGCGGCATCAAAACGTGGGTCCATTGCTGCTTTTGCCAAGTGTTCGGGTATCGAGCTTGCAAGGTATCAACCTTGTGGCGCGCACGCCCAGATTGGCTGGATGCGACGCGCGGAACGGAACGCAACATGGGGAGTCCTTGAAATTCAGGTGCGTCAAGCACAAAAAATATTGCTAAAGAATAAGCCTTTGCGCTGAATTTTTCGTTAAGTTTCGCCGACCAAAGTCCGAAGCCCATCAAAATCGGTGTGAAAACGCACATATTTTTGGGTTTGCTTCTGCGCTTGCATAAACAGCCCTTTTAACCTATGACGACCGAATTCCACAGGTGGAAGATATGTCTCTGCTTTAAGAGACTGTCCGGTGGCTGAACACATGTTTGGCTCACTTTCTCCCGCCGAGGTTCAACCGGAGAAGTTATAAAATGGCACTACCCGAATTTTCTATGCGCTCAATGCTTGAAGCAGGCGCGCATTTTGGTCACCAGTCTCATCGCTGGAACCCTAAAATGGCACCTTTCCTTTACGGCGTCCGCAACAACATTCACATTATCGATCTGGCACAATCCGTCCCCTTGATGCATCAGGCACTTCAGGCAGTCTCGGACACAGTCGCCAAGGGTGGCCGCGTCTTGATGGTGGCAACCAAGCGTCAAGCTCAGGAAGCTATCGCAGATGCCGCGAAGCGATCTGCACAATATTATGTGAATTCGCGTTGGTTGGGCGGAATGCTCACCAACTGGAAGACCATTTCCGGCTCCATCAACCGTTTGCGCAAGCTTGAAGAAATGCTTGGTGCAGGCGCAGTTGGATTGACCAAAAAAGAGCGTTTGATGCTGTCGCGTGAGCGCGACAATCTCGACAAGGCGCTTGGCGGCATCAAAGATATGGGCGGCACACCCGACCTCATCTTCGTGATCGATACCAATAAAGAGCAACTGGCCATCAAAGAAGCTAACCGCTTGGGCATTCCGGTGGTAGCCATTCTGGATTCAAACTGTGATCCGGATGGCATTACTTATCCGGTTCCGGGCAATGACGACGCCGGCCGCGCATTGACAATGTATTGCGACCTTTTCGCACGCGCAGCTATCGACGGAATTTCGCGCAGCCAAGGCCAGCGCGGCGAAGACGTCAAGCCGATGATGGAAGATGCAGCGCCTGTTGTGCACGAAGCTCCATCAGAAGCCTTCGAGCTCCTGTCGACCCCTCGTGGCGCCCCGGACGATTTTTCCAAGATTCAGGGTCTTGGCCCGCAGATCGTTCAAAAGCTTAACGACGGCGGCATTTATCACTTCTGGCAACTCGCAGCTATGACACCTGCTGATTCCTCCGCCCTTGATGCCCGCCTCAAGCTCGGCGGTCGTATCGAACGCGATGGTCTGGTCGCCAAGGCTCGCGCGATCCTGGCTGACGCATAAAACCGTCATCGCTTTCGCTTAAAAACGTTCCAATCAGGCCTGTGCATCACGCACAGGTCTCTTTGTTAAAAAGACCCAATTGAGAAGGAAACCAAAGAATGGCGAATGTCACTGCCGCCATGGTGAAGGATCTTCGTGAGAAGACTGGCGCCGGCATGATGGATTGTAAAAACGCCCTCAACGAGGTTGACGGGGATATTGAAGCCGCAGTTGATTGGCTTCGCAAGAAAGGCCTGTCCAAGGCTGCCAAGAAATCCGGGCGTATCGCTGCGGAAGGTCTTGTTACGATTGCCGTTCGCGGCACTGAAGGCGTGGTCGTTGAGGTGAATTCCGAGACGGACTTTGTTGCCCGCAACGAAGAATTTCAAAGCCTTGTACGCACCATCGGTTCAGTAGCGCTCGAACACGGCACCGATGTGGCTCACCTGTCCAACTGCCATTATCCCGGCGGCGCGACAGTGGCCGAAGCGATTGCAAACGCCATCGCAACCATTGGTGAAAACATGACCCTGCGTCGCGCATCCGGCCTTAAGGTCACGCACGGCGCAATTTCACATTATATCCACAACGCTGTTGCTGACTCCCTGGGCAAAATCGGCGTTTTGGTCGCCCTCGAATCTACCGGCAACACTGAAGTTCTCGCGGCGCTCGGCAAGCAGATTGCTCTGCATGTCGCTGCAACAAGCCCGATTGCACTTGACTCGACTACGGTTGATCCGGCGACTTTGGAGCGCGAAGCCAACGTCTTGCGCGATAAAAACGCTGGAAAGCCAGCGAACATCCTGGAAAAAATCGTCGAAAATGGCCTGAAAACTTATTACAAAGAGGTTTGCTTATTGGATCAAATATCGATCCACGCGGAGCATGCCGGTAAATCCATCGCTCAGGTGGTAAAAGAAGCAGAAGGCAAGGTAGGCGCTCCCGTCGCGCTTAAGGGCTTCATTCGATACGCGCTTGGTGAGGGTATCGAAAAGCAAGAAAACGATTTCGCCGCCGAGGTTGCTGCGGCCGCGAAGGGCTGATTGCCTGGGTTATAGTGTTCAAAGAGCGGCTTCAAAGCCGCTCTTTTTTTGACGTGATACGACACTGCATATATGACGAATATCGGTGCCGATTCTGAACATCGCGACACATCAGGAGTTTCCAGACATGACCAAAACTATATCCACACCACGTTGGAAGCGCGTTTTGGTGAAGTTATCGGGAGAAGCTTTGATGGGCGATGAAACTCATGGCCTAAACATGCCGACGTTGGACAAAATCGCTCAGGACTTGGCGACAGCAGCGGCACTCGGCGTGGAGATTGGCGTTGTGGTGGGCGGTGGTAATTTTTTCCGCGGTTTTCAAGGTGCGGACAAGGGAATCGAGCGCGCTCGCGCTGATTCAATCGGAATGTTAGCAACGGTTATGAACTCTTTGGCATTGGAGTTCGCGGTTGAGCGCCAAGGGCAAACGTGCCGCGCACTCTCAGCTGTGCCAATGCCCTCGGTGTGCCAGCCCTTCTCGCGTCAGGCTGCTTTGAACCATTTGGGAAAAGGTCGCGTCGTTATACTCGCCGGTGGCACAGGCAATCCGTTTTTCACGACAGATACAGGCGCTGCGTTGCGGGCAGCAGAACTCTCCTGTGACGCCGTGTTGAAGGCAACGCAAGTCGATGGCATCTATTCAGCCGATCCAAAAAAATTCCCGAACGCCGAACGTTACGACACTCTTACCAGCGGTGAGGCCATCGAAAGGAATTTGGCGGTAATGGATACGGCCGCCTTTGCTTTGGCGCGTGAAAACGCTATTCCAATAGTCGTGTTCGCGCTCAAAGAACAAGGTTCAATAACTGCCGCCATATGCGGTGAGGGTCGTTTCACATTGGTGACCCCTTAGATTTTCAATTATAGGTGTATTTATGAGCAACCAATTCGATATGGAAGACATCAAGCACCGCATGTCCAGTGCTATTACCTCTTTGAAAAAAGAGTTGAGCGGACTGCGCACCGGGCGAGCTTCGGCGAACCTTTTGGATAGCATCATGGTTCTGGCGTATGGCCAAGCGATGCCGCTTAATCAGGTTGCCACTGTATCCGTGCCGGAACCCCGGGCGCTGGCTGTGCAGGTGTGGGATAAGAGCATGGTCAATGCTGTTGACAAGGCAATTCGCGACGCCAACCTTGGCCTTTCTCCAACCGTTGAAGGCCAAATCCTGCGCATTCGTATGCCCGAACTTAACGAACAGCGCCGCCGTGAAATGGTCAAGATTGCTCACAAATATGCCGAAGAGGGTCGCGTCGCTGTGCGTCATGTGAGGCGTGATGGTATTGATGCTCTCAAAAAGGCGCTTAAAGACAAACTAATCAGCGAAGATGACGAAAAGCGCCAGGCGGCTGATGTCCAAAAGGTAACGGATCAGTTCGTCGCCGAAGTGGATGCCGCTCTGGCGCACAAAGAAAAAGAAGTCATGCAAATTTAGATAACGGGTACTGCGGCAAAGGTAGCATATAGTGCACGTCGGCATCATCATGGATGGCAATGGCCGCTGGGCCGCTGCAAAGGGGCTCCCTCGCCTAGAGGGCCACCGGCGCGGTGTCGAAGCTTTGCGTAAAGCTGTCCGGTCCGCCATTGAGCTGAACGTCGATTATCTTACTGTTTACAGTTTCTCGACTGAAAACTGGAGTCGGCCTGTTCAAGAGGTTATGGACCTCATCGGTTTGCTTAAGCGCTTTATCCGCATTGATCTTGCCGATCTTCACAAACAAAATGTCCGCGTTCGAATTATCGGCGAGCGCGCCAGTCTTGCTGCCGATTTGAAAAAACTGCTCGACGATGCTGAAGACCTTACGCGGTCAAACGACGGTCTATGCCTTGTTGTTGCCTTCAATTATGGGGGACGGCAGGAGCTGGCTCGCGCCATGCAAAAGATAGCAGCCGAAGTGCGGGCAGGGGATCTGCAAATCGGCGACATTACGCCAGATCTGGTTTCATCGCGCCTCAACACAGCTGACATCCCCGATCCTGACCTCATAATTAGAACGTCGGGTGAGCAGAGATTATCAAATTTTTTGCTCTGGCAGGCCGCTTATGCCGAATTGGTATTTCTTCCTATCAATTGGCCGGACTTCGACCGCGCTGCGTTTGACACTGCCATGAACGAATTTCGCTCCCGGGATAGGCGTTTTGGCAAACTAAACACTGTAAAGGCGAACGCCTCTTGAAATCTCCGTCCGGCAGCGCCGTTAATCTCAGTGATCTGGTTCCACGCGTCGCCTCTGCTGTTGTCATGGCCGCTCTTGCAGTAGGAACAGCGTGGTATGGCGACCGGATTTATATCCTCTTCTGGCTGGCGATATCCGCTGCCATTTTTTGGGAATGGTGCCATATCGTTGCGCCGCAAGAGCGCTTGAAGTTTGGCATCGGCGCCGTGGCGCTTTCCGCAATAGCCCCGACCGTTGCCGCGGGCGCTCTGCTTTATGCCTCTGGAATTCTGGCTGCAGCGCTGCTTTTGCTTTTAGCCATACCTTCACCTGCACGCACTTGGCTTACGGCGGGACTGCTCTACGCGGCGAGCCTTTTAATGGCAGCCATATTATTGAGGTTCTCGTTCCCCCTCGGTCTGCCAGCGATTTTCTGGTTGTTTGCAGTGGTATGGGGAACTGACGTCATGGCCTATTTCGGCGGGCGATTGATTGGCGGTCCGAAATTATGGCCTCGCGTTTCGCCTTCAAAGACGTGGTCCGGTTTTGTAACCGGAATTGTCAGTGGTGCGTCGCTGGGCCTCCTAATCGGCGCGCAAGCCGACATGCCGGTCTGGCCGATATTCCTCCTAGGGCTATTTACCGGTGCGGTGGCTCAAGGTGGAGATTTGTTAGAAAGTTCGTTCAAACGACATTTTGGGGTTAAAGACGCCAGCAATCTTATTCCAGGCCACGGCGGCTTTATGGATCGTCTCGACGGATTTCTGGCGGCGGCGGTGTTCGCGACTATTTTTGGGGCGTGGAGGGCCGGCATATTTGATCCTGCCAACGGTCTTCTTGCGTGGTAGGGCGCATGTCGCCATCGCGCGATAATCCACGTAAAATCGTACTTCTCGGTGCTACCGGCTCTATCGGACATTCCACTACGCGCCTTATTGCCGAAGCTGATGGTATTTACGAGATCAGCGCGGTGGCGTCTGGCTCAGATGCTGAAGGCCTCGCTCGCATCGCCCGAAAATTTAATGTGCCTTTTGCGGCAATCGCAGATGTGAAGGCCTACACAGCTCTGAAAAATGCTCTTAGCGGCAGCGGCATAGAATGTGCTGCAGGCGCGGAGGCAGTCGTCGAGGCCGCGAGCTTGCCTTGCGATATGGTTGTCGCCGCTATTGCTGGAACCCATGGTGTAGCGCCCACCTGCGCGGCCTTGGGCTTGGGTCGCACAGTTGCACTTGCGAACAAAGAAAGCCTCGTCTGCGCCGGCACCGCGGCAATGCGCCTGGCAGCGAAGCACAATGCCCGCATACTTCCAATGGATTCCGAGCACAATGCCATTTTTCAGGCCTTGGGGGGAGAACATCCGTCTCACGTTGAAGTAATGACGCTGACAGCGTCTGGCGGGCCTTTCCGGCTCTGGACGCAAGACCAAATTGCAGCTGCCACGCCTGCCGAGGCATTGGCGCATCCAAATTGGCTGATGGGCCCCAAAGTCACGGTGGATTCTGCCAGCCTAATGAACAAAGGCCTTGAACTGATAGAGGCGCATCATCTTTTCGGCATTTCACCGGAAAAACTCGCCGTGCTTGTGCATCCGCAATCTATTATCCACGGCCTTGTCAGTTTTGCCGATGGTTCGGTAACGGCGGGGATGGCCTGCCCGGATATGCGCATCCCGATCGCGCATTGCTTGTCGTGGCCGCATCGCCTTCCCACAGCATCACCCAAGCTAGATTTGGCGGCGCTGGCAAGTCTCACGTTCGAAGCGCCGGATATGACCCGCTTTCCCGCCTTGCAGCTGGCGATAGATGCGATGCGAGAGGGTAAGGGCCTCCCTACGGTGCTCAATGCGGCGAATGAGGTCGCCGTCGAGGCCTTTTTGGCTGGACGCATAGGTTTCTACGCGATGTCCACATTGGTTTTGGAGGCCATGAACGCCGCTGTCCGCTCTGGAATGGCTGTTGAACCTGTCAGCGTAGACGAAGCTCTGGCCGTTCACCATGTTGTAAGAGATAGGTGCCTAGCCCTCTTGGCCGGACGCCATAGTTGAGGCATGTTAATAAAACAGTAACCATACGCGTCAGGTTGAGAGTGCCGGATGCGAGGAGGCGTAAATGTCATCTCTTTCAGGCTTTGCATATTTAGCTCAACATCCGATTGTCAGTTTTTTAGGACTTTTTATTCTTCTCACAGTTGTCGTGTTTTTCCACGAGTTGGGCCACTTTCTTGTTGGGCGCTGGTGCGGTGTTAAAGTAGATGCTTTTTCGATCGGATTTGGTCCCGAACTCTTCGCTTATACCGATAAAAAGGGCACGCGCTGGCGCTTCGCCGCTTTGCCGCTCGGCGGATATGTCAAGTTCCACGGTGATCTCAACGCAGCGAGCGTGCCTGATGTTGACACGATAAATCACATGCCTGCTGCGGAGCAAAATATCACGCTGGCCTCAAAAACCGTTTGGCAGCGCATGGCCATCGTCGCCGCCGGTCCTGCCGCGAATTTCATTCTGGCGATCGTGATCTACACCGGACTTGTCTACACGTACGGGCATCAATACACGTTGCCGAAAATTGCCGCTGTCGTTTCCGGCGGCCCGGCGGATAGAGCAGGGCTCAAGCCCGGAGACGTGTTGCTGTCCATTGAGGGCCGGACGCTTGAGTCTTTTGCAGATTTGCAGCGTATTGTCAGCACCAACGCTGAAACGCCCTTGACTGTTGAACTGCTGCGTGGCGGCCTTCAGACACAGGCGACCATTATCCCTGAAACCAAGGAACAACTGAACATTCTTGGCATCAAGCAAACCGTTGGCATTGTCGGTATTCAGGGTAGCGAAGCGCAAGAAGACCAGCGTTCGCAAAAGATGAGCATATTGGCGTCGGCAAACATGGCAACGGGCATGGTTTGGCAGCAAGTCGAAGTTACTGGCAATTACGTTCGTCGGCTGGTCACCGGCCGGGATTCCGTGGACAAAGTTTCGGGCTTGCTACGCACAGCCGAAGTGGCTGGCAAAGTGGTTGAGCTGGGCTTGGGGATGCTTTTGCAAATTATCGCAGGTATTTCCATATCAATTGGCCTGATGAACCTGCTGCCGATTCCAGTTCTCGATGGCGGTCACCTGATGTATTTTGCTTTCGAGGCTATTCGCGGGAAACCTTTGAGCGAGCGCGTTCAGGAATTTGGCTTCCGTTTTGGCCTTGCTGCCATAGTTGCGCTGGTGGTTATGGTGAATTTTCACGATGTTCTGCGGATGGCAGGTGGTTAATTTGGTGCAAGGGCCAATATTATGCGCGTTAACCATCAGCTTACCTTAAACTGTGATGTGATAGCCACGGTGGCCCGAAATCGTGCTTTAATACTGTTTCAGGGTTTGCACGACGATTTAAAACGGGTAGAAGCGAAAATTGGAAAAGTGTTAACGGAATTTAACAGTGCAGGTTTAATCCGGCTTACGTTAGCAGCTAAGTAAAAGCGACCACGTTGCGGTGAAGAGTTCATTGCTGCTGGCAGTATCAAGGGATCGGTCTTAATGCGCTTAATTCGTGGATTTTTTCAGCGCCTGTCTCTGGTCGCGCTAGTGTTCGGGTGTGTGATGGCGGCTCCGGTCAGCCTAGTTTCGCCGAACGCGGTTGCAGCAACCTCCGGAATTGAAATCAATCAGGTCGCTTTTGAAGGCAACAGCAAACTCAAGGGCAGCGAAATAGTCGATATGCTCCAGACAAAGTCGCGCGGAAAATTTGACGCAGCCACCGCGCAGGCAGATACGGGGCGTATCCTTGAAATTTACAAGCGATCCGGGCGCGGACTTGCGTCAGTAACATATCGCACCGTAGATCTGCCCAATGGTCGAGTCGACGTTGTCTTCACGATCAAAGAGGGCGACAAAACCGGCGTCAAAAAGATCGAGTTCATCGGAAACCAAGCTTATTCGTCGTCAAAGCTGCGCGGTTTGATGTCCACAACAGAAATGAATTTTCTCTCGTTCTTTAAAACGTCTGACGTTTATGACCCGGATAAAATAGCGACAGACTCGGAAACTATCCGCCGTTACTATCTTAAGAACGGCTATGCCGATGTGCAGATAACCAAAGCGTCAGGCGTGTTTGATGCCGGCCAAGGTGGTTGGATTGTTACGATCGGAGTTAACGAGGGTCCACAATACCGGATCAGCGCCCTCAACATCGATTCGCGCCTTCCGAATGTTGCCAATCAATCTTTGACGAAAGACATCGGCCTTTCGGTTGGTGACGTCTACAACGGCGACGCGCTCGAGAAGAGCGTTGAGCGCATGACCCGTTCGGTGGCACGCGCAGGATATTCCTTCGCTCAGGTGCATCCCCGCGGCGATCGTGACGGCGCTGCCCGCACGGTGGCCATCACCTTTATCGTGGAAGACGGCCCGCGTGTGTATGTCGAGCGCATCAACGTTCATGGTAACACTCGCACGCGCGATTACGTGATTCGGCGCGAATTCGATATCGGCGAAGGCGACCCCTATAACCGCGTACTCATTGATCGCGCTGAGCGCCGCCTGAATGGCCTTGGCTTCTTCAAAAGTGTTAAAATCACCAACGCGCCAGGTTCTGCGCCGGATCGCGTCGTCATAAATGTGGACGTAGAAGATCAGTCTACCGGTTCCTTCGGTTTTGGTGGCGGCTATTCGACTGCAGACGGTATCATCGGCGAAGTGTCGCTCACGGAGACCAATTTTCTCGGTCGCGGGCAATATTTGAAGCTTTCCGCAAGCGGTGGTTCAAGCTCGCGCGGCGTTGAGCTCAACTTCACTGAGCCGAACTTTGCCGATCAACGCATAGCGCTTGGCTTCGACTTGTTCCGTAAGCAGACCGACGCCTCGAAATACGCCTTCTATGAAAACTGGGTCACCGGTGGTACCCTGCGCGCAGGACTGCCAATCACAGAAGAGTTCTCGATCGCAGGTAGGTATTCGCTGTATGCCTCGACGGTAAAAATACCAAACACAACGAGTAAGCCGTACGACGATTGTACAACGCCGATTCCTGGCTTCACAACGGGTTCCACCGACCTGACGAAGACACCTCCCGTAACAGGCACGAGCAACTGTATCGACAACGGTGAAGCTTCACTCGCAATTAAAGAACTGCGTGGAACCAAGTTAACATCGCTTATTGGTTACACACTTCAGTACAATTCGCTTGATGATCGCCGTAACCCAACGGGCGGCACATTCGTTGAATTCAAACAGGATCTCGCCGGTCTTGGTGGCAACAGCCACTTCGTCCGCTCTACCATCGACATGCGCTACTATCGTGAAATTGCCGATGATATTGTCGGTTTCGTTCGGGGCCAGGCCGGTAACATCATCGGCTATGGTGGCCAGAAGCTTCGCCAAACTGACAATTTCAACCTCGGGCCGGAGTTGGTGCGCGGGTTTGCGCCTGGCGGTATCGGAGCCCGTGACACATCAAGTCTAGTTGCAGGTTCGCTCACAGCAAACGGCCTCGGTGGAACCACATACTTTGGAGTGACCTCGGAAGTTCA
>JANXSV010000440.1 GCA_025356505.1 Methylovirgula sp. | reverse complement strand
CATGCCCGCAAATCTTCGATTGTTTCAAACAGCGGCACGAGATGAACACTGCTTTTGCCATTGGCGGTCGCCAGACCCACTTCTTTGAGCAGAACGGCCAGTTCAAGCATGTCCGAAATGCCTTCGGCCTTAGAGATGATGCATGTCGTTATAACCTGCGCACCCAGACGGGTATGAGCTTGCGCTGCCGTACGCAAAACGGCCAGTTCGCCCTTGGTTTCCTCGCTATAGGTTTGGAAGGGTGAGGCCAACAGCCGGGCGTTCTTTAATTCTTTACGCAACAATTCAATGCGCGCCGACTCATCCAACTTGAGATAATTGGTTCCAGGTTCAGCCGTTTCAAACAATTCCGCGATTGTTCTTTCATGTACCGCCGAGTTCTGCCGCAAGTCCGTGCTTGTCAGATGGAAGCCAAAACAATCAACTGCGCGGCACAATTGGCGCAACCGGCCGTTTGCGAGAATTTCTGAACCATTTTTGCGCAGTGACACGTCGAGCACATGCAAGTCGCTCAGCAGCTGGGCCGAAGACGCGTAGGGTTGCGCCATGCCGTTGGGATGACGCGCATCCTCATATCCGTGCAACATGTATGCAGTGGCGGCGACGCGCGCGTAAATGCCGACAATCGCCTGCCGGTAGGGTTCGCGCGCGCGGTGAGACGAATTATCCCGGCCACTTTCCGCAAGCGTGCGCAAATCCTCACTAACATCCACCAGCCGGTCGGATATAGAGAGTTCGGCACCTAGAACATGCAGTTCGTCGAGGTAAAACTGGAATGTACGTCGGGAATGCAGGTCAGTCGTCTTTTTCAAAACGTCGGCGTTGACAAAGGGATTGCCGTCACGATCGCCGCCGATCCAGTTTCCCACGCGTAAAAATGAAGGTACTTTGGCTTCAACATCGGGATCAAGCGCCCTGAGCTGATCTTCCAGCACGCAGTAAAGCTTGGGCAGTTCCTCCAAAAATGTATAGTCGTAATAGGTAAGACCATTTGCGACTTCATCGAGCACGGTAAGCTTGTTTTGACGTAGGAGGCTGGTCTGCCACAGGGTTACGATGATGCGCCGAAGTTCCTCCTCAAAATCCCGAAGCTCCTCAGGCGTATTAACCTGCCTGTCGCGCTTGCCAAGCAGCGAATAGATTTCCATTTCATTGGTCATGGTGCTTTTACGGCGGACTTCCGTGGGATGTGCTGTCAAAACCGGACTGACCACGGCGGTCTTGAAAAAATCCACCAGTGTTTCTGCGGAAATACGCTCCTTTTGAGCATGGGCGAGGGCATAGGCCATTGTTCCTTGCCGCGGCGCAGAGCCGGCAAGAGCATGCGCCCTTGTTCTGCGAATATGATGCTGATCTTCGGCAATATTGGCGAGGTGAGAAAAATAGGAAAATGCGCGAACAATTTTGACAGTCTGCCTCGGGCTTAACTGCCCAAGCATCCCTTCCAGGGTAGCGCCATCCGAGGATTTCTGGTCCCGAAGGAAACGGGTAGACGTCTGCCTGATGAACTCAACCAGCGCATATACGTCCTCGCCCTCCTGATCGCGTACAGTATCGCCCAGCATACGACCCAAAAGCCTGATGTCGTCACGTAGCGGCGCGTCTTTTTTCGTAGTGTCGGAAGGCTCTAGGCCATGGGCGGCCTTCGGTTGCATCGTCATAGGCTATGTTTCCCCCACGCCCAGTGGCGCACTTAGACAAAAGGCTATAGTGGGGCAAAAGCCGTTAGGCAATCCAGCCTAAAATTTAGGCAAGTTACTCAGAGGTTAAAAACGCGGCTTGGTTGCAACTCGCCCTGCGCCACTGCGCCCAACGCAACAGGAACCCCGCCGTAAGAGGCATAGGCCATACCTGCCACCGGCGCGTCCCGCCCGCGCAGAATAATGGATTGCCCCCGCCGCAACCGCGCCGCCGACGTGCTATCGATAACCACGCAGGGCATTTGTGAGAGGCCAGCCTCGACACTTAACAGAGCCGCGATGCGCGTGTGGTCGTCGCTTAATATCATGTCCAGCGTAACGGCATCCGCTTCATAAAATGCGCCCACGCGCGTTCTACGTAGCGCCGAAACATGCCCGAAGCATCCCAGGATCCGACCCAGATCACGCGCCAGAGCCCGCACATAAGTTCCCTTGCCGCAGTCAGCCTCGATCACAGCTTCACTTTCAGTTACATCAACCAGGCGAAGATCGTGAACTGAGATAGTCCGGGCAACCATTTCGGGTTCGGCGCCAGCCCGCGCCAGGTCATAGGCTCTCTGCCCATCAATCTTGATTGCGGAAAATGCCGGAGGAACTTGCTGAATCTGTCCTATAAAGCGCGGCAGCACTGCCAAAACTTCCGGCCTTGTCGGCCGCCGGTCAGACTTTTGCGTTATCGAGCCTTCAAGATCGTCTGTTGTGGTTTCCGCACCCCAACACACCGTGAACCGATAAGATTTTTCACCATCCTGTACAAAGGGCACCGTCTTGGTGGCTTCCCCGAGAGCAATGGGCAAAAGTCCTGAGGCCAAGGGGTCGAGGGTTCCGGCATGTCCGGCCTTTTTGGC
>JANXSV010000260.1 GCA_025356505.1 Methylovirgula sp. | reverse complement strand
AGCATGTCTGACGCTTTATTTCGGCGGATTGGGTTTCGGGGCTTCGACGCTGCTCGGGCTGAAGGCGCTCGTTGCGGCGATTTTAGGCGGCATAGGCTCGATTCGCGGCGCTTTGCTCGGCGGCATTCTTGTCGCAGCCGTAGAAACGCTCTGGTCGGCTTACTTTCAAATCGACTACCGGGATCTGGTCATATTCGGCTTGCTGTCGCTTACGCTGGTGCTGCGCCCACACGGGCTGGCCAATGCGCCGGAAATTCCACGGCGTCAATTGCGATAAATTTTTTGCAGACCTTGCTGCACCGACCACAAGCCACCATTTACGTACAAGAGGATAAAACATGACACAGATTTCGAACCCGCCCGCCTTGAGATTAACAGCCGATCATGTTGCCGGAGTGCGGACGCGCCGCATGATTGCGGTGTGTTTTGATCTGTGTGTCATCGGAATATTTGCGGCTGCTGCGTATTTTGTACTGTTGCTGGCTGGGATAGTCACGCTCGGCCTCGCATGGCTCTTGTTTCCATTTGTTATTCCGGCAGTCGGGCTGCTTTACAACGGCATAACCATTTCCGGACATAACAGAGCTACCTGGGGCATGGGGCTCGCGGACTTGGAGGTTCGGCAGTTTCATGATGGATCAAGCGTCGGCTTTTTGCAGGCCGCCCTACACGCCGTGCTGTTTTATATCAGCTGGACCTTCCCCTTTGTGTTCCTGGTTTCGCTGATATCGCAGGACAAGCGCTGCCTGCATGACATTTTTTCCGGCGTGGTTGTTATCCGGACATCGCGTTAGAGAGGTTTTGCTGGCTGGCGGCGGCTGGCTTTGCTTGGTGCGGCGACTTTGCTTTCCCATTGTTCGACGAACCGCGTGTCGCCTTGACTTGAGGTGGCGACAATTTTACCACTTATGTGTTGACGCATGCGGGAGCCTGATTTGAGCAAGGAAATGCGGGACGGTCCCCAGTTTTACCTCACCGCAGCCTCGCCGTGCCCCTACCTTCCCGAGCGGGAGGAACGCAAGGTTTTCACCCATCTTATCGGAATGAATGCGAAGGCGTTGAACAACTCCCTGACACAGGCCGGGTTCAGACGTTCTCAGACGATCGCTTACCGACCGGCCTGTGAAAATTGCCGCGCCTGCGTTTCGGTTCGGGTGGTGGTGAAGAGTTTCCGGCCATCGCGCAGCTTCAGCCGTGTGCTGGAGCGCAATGCTGACCTTGTGGTTGAAGGCAAACAATCGTTAGCCAACGAGGAGCTATATGATTTGTTTCAGACCTATCTCAACGCGCGCCATTATGACGGCGGCATGGTCGATATGGGATTTTCCGACTTCACCACTATGCTCGAAGACACACATGTCGAAAGCCGTGTGGTTGAATATCGGCAGGCGAGCACAAATAGGCTGATGGGCGTGTGTCTGACGGATATTCTAAACGATGGGCTGTCGATGGTATATTCATTCTACGATCCTAACGAGGAACACCGCTCGCTGGGAACGCATATGATTCTGGATCATATTGAGAGGGCCAAGCGGCTAAACCTCCCCTATCTTTACCTAGGATATTGGGTCGATGGGTCTCGCAAGATGGCGTATAAAGCGCGGTTCAAGCCCCAACAGCGGCTTGAAAGCGGCGCCTGGCACCTTGCCGAATAGGCTATAGAGCCGGTCAAAGATGCCAAAACCGATGAGCTGCGACTACTGGCGCTTTAGGGCGCGTTCCCTGGCTACGTATTTGGCAAAAATCTCAGGACAGAAACGACAAAAGCCCCGGTCCTTCGACCGGGGCTCTTAACTTAGACGATATTAGAACGCTGCGCGAATAGTGAAACGTGCGCGAACGTCGCCGCCGCTATTTGGCTTACCAATGGTTGCGGAAGGCAAGTTAGCTGCAATGCTTGAGGACAAAGCAACGTGTGTGTAAACAACCTCTGGTCCGATTTCGACACCCTTAACCGGCATCCAGATCAGATTGGTACCAACTAGGTACGCCTTTGCATTTGGAGCTGTGCCCAAAGACTGGGCATAATTCACGTTGAGATAAGAACCAAACAGTGCCGAGCGAACCTGTGAAGTGAAGAAATGCTGAATACCAGCAAATAAGCTGTATGTCTTCGCAAGTGCAAGTCTACCATCAGTTTGCACATAGGCGTCGTTTGCAGGAATTCCAACCGTATACTTGTTCTTGTAGACGCTGCTAATCCCGCTAAAGAAGTTCAACGGGTTTGTGTAATCTGTTGCACCCTTGGCCAAGGTTCCCTGGAATGAGATTGAGTCGCCTGCGGCAAGCATTGGCAACAAAATCTTCACACCGGCAGAAAAGGCATAACCAGTTGCCGTTGACGATGTTGTAACGCCTGCATTACCAGCCTTAACGGCATGGTAAGCGCCCGAAACCTGAGCAGCACCCCAGCTTTGGTCAACGCGAAGATTGGCGACCAATTCCGGCACGCGTGCACCGTCATAGGTTATAATCTGAGCCTTTGTAGCCGGCGCGAGGCTTTGCGTATCGGCAATTATACGCGCATTACGGTCTTCAGCGGACAAGGTCGCCGAGAAGCCGGAGCCGAACTTTGCAGTGTACGCAAGCAGGTTCGTTGGCTGATTAGATACGAATGATGCTGAAAAAACTTCATAGCCGTGCGTATAGAAGTCAAACATCGACTGAGTACGACCGGCGGTGATGCCAGCGAACTGAATGTAAGCGTTCGTCAAATAACCAGCAGTACCCGGAGCGTAACCTTGGAAGAAGGCGGTGCTTTGAGCGCCAATTTTGCCGCCTCCGATCGGGCCCGCGTTGGTCGTCTCGTCCGTCATGCGCAACTGTATGAAGGTCTTCAGATCGCCATAAGAAGTCTTTGTGCG
>JANXSV010000427.1 GCA_025356505.1 Methylovirgula sp. | reverse complement strand
CAGCTTGTGCGCCGGGCTAACAAACCACTGATACTCATCGCCAATAAGGCCGAGGGCCGCGCCGGTGAGGCTGGGACAATGGAGGCTTACACTCTCGGCCTTGGTGAGCCAATAGCGCTCTCAGCTGAGCATGGCGACGGTTTTTCGACACTCTATTCCGCCTTGCTCGAGGCTCTGCCCAAAGAAACCGCGCTTCCCGCCGAGGAACAGGTCGATAGCGATGTTCATCTCGTGCTTGATGAAGAAGAAGATGGCTCGGAACTTGATGTGACGAAGCCTCTGCGGATTGCGGTTCTCGGGCGTCCGAACGCCGGTAAATCGACACTCCTGAACACAATTCTGGGTGAAGACCGACTCTTAACCGGGCCTGAGCCCGGTATAACGCGCGACTCAATTGGCATTGACCACGTATGGCGCACCCGTAAGCTGAAAATATTTGATACCGCAGGCGTGCGCCGTCGCTCCCGCGTGGAAGAAAAGCTCGAAAAACTTGCCGTTGCTGACACCATTCGTGCCGTGAAATTTGCTGAAGTTGTGATTGTGCTGCTTGATGCGACGATTCCCTTCGAAAAGCAGGACCTGTCGTTGGTCGATCTCGCCGCGCGTGAGGGTAGAGCAATCGTAATCGGGCTCAACAAGTGGGACTTGATCGCCGATAAAAATGCCAAGCTTAAAGAATTGCGCATGGAGGCCGACGAATTATTACCGCAAATACGCGGCGTTTCCGTAATCCCAACCTCCGGTCTTACCGGAACGGGTCTGGATAAACTCTTGGAAGCCGTGATCAAGGTGCACGAAACGTGGAACGTGAGAATCTCAACCGGCAAAATGAACCGCTGGCTTGCCGCAACGCTTGACCATACGCCGCCGCCAGCAATTTCCGGTCGTAGAATAAAAATCCGCTACATGACGCAGCCAAAGGCGCGCCCGCCTTATTTTGTTTTGTTCGGCAACCAGCTCGAAGGCTTGCCGGAATCCTATAAACGCTTTTTGATCAATGGTTTGCGCAAAACATTTGGGCTGGATGGAATTCCTTTGCGCATCACTCTGAAATCGAAGGAAAATCCATTCGATAAAAAGCGCTGGTAATATTCTCGAATTTATCTGTGTGTCGCGCGTCGGGCGCGAGACGGATGCAGCTTCGCGGCATAAACTGATCCTATGCGGGAAATTATGAAACACGGCATCGTCACAAGGCCAACGGTCGGCTTTGTGCATCTCCACGTCCATAGCGCCTATTCTTTGCGTGAAGGCGCACTGACCATTGAGACGCTGTACAAAATGGCGTCGGCGGATTACCAGCCCGCATTGGCCATAACAGACACTAACAATCTGTTCGGAGCGCTTGAGTTTTCCGAAAAGCTGGCCAAAGTCGGCATTCAACCGATCATAGGCATTCAACTAGTTGTCGATTTTGGCGATGCGGAAGTGTTCGGTCGCCGCTTCGACCGTGATCACTCCGGCCGAGGCAATGTTGTCTTGCTGGCCGCAACCGGTGAAGGTTATGCCAACCTCATGAAGCTTGGCTCTGCGGCTTTCCTTGAGCCTCAGGCTGGCGACAGCGCTCATGTGATGTTCGACGATCTATTTGCGCATAGCGCAGGTCTCATTGCCCTCACAGGTGGCCCCTCCGGACCAATTGACCGCGCCTTTCAACTTGACCGGGCCGATGTTGCGCAAAATCGACTGAAAAAGTTAGAAACGGCATTCGGGGATCGGCTCTATATCGAGTTGCAGAGACACGAAACGGCGCTGGAGCGGAAAATAGAACCGCACTTGATCGGTCTTGCCTATGGGAACGGGCTGCCCCTTGTGGCCACCAACGAGCCGTATTTTGCTGCCTCTGCCGACTATGAGGCGCAGGATGCGCTGCTCTGCGTGTCGGAGGGCACATTCGTTTCTGTAGCAGATCGGCGTCAGCTTACGCCGCATCATCGATTCAAAACCCGCGATGAAATGCGCAAGCTGTTTGCCGATATCCCAGAGGCACTCGACAATACTGTCGAAATCGCACGCCGCTGCTCCGTGCGCCCGCACACCCGCAAGCCTATTCTGCCGCGCTTCACCTCCGTGGATGGCACGCCTCTGGACGAGGTCGCTGCCTTGCGGGCCCAAGCGCGGGCAGGCTTGGAAGAGCGCATCCGTCTTCATGGCCTCGCGCCAAATTTTACCGAAGCTGACTACACCGCGCGTCTCGCGTTTGAGCTAGATGTCATCGTCAAAATGCAATTTCCCGGATATTTCCTGATCGTGGCGGATTTTATCAAATGGGCTAAGGCGCAAGGCATTCCGGTCGGCCCGGGGCGTGGGTCGGGTGCAGGGTCGCTGGTCGCCTATTCTCTCACAATCACGGATCTGGACCCGTTGCGTTTCAACCTGCTGTTCGAGCGGTTTTTAAATCCCGAACGCGTTTCCATGCCGGATTTCGATATCGATTTCTGCCAGAATCGGCGCGATGAAGTCATAGCCTATGTACGTCAACGCTACGGGTTGGACCGTGTCGCGCAGATCATCACATTCGGCTCGTTTCTGGCGCGCGGGGTGATGCGCAATGTCGGACGCGTGCTGGAAATGCCGTTGGGTCAGGTGGATAAGCTGGCAAAGCTCGTACCCCAAAACCCCGCAGCACCTGTTTCGCTACAACAAGCGCTCAATTCCGAACCAAAATTGCGCGAGGCGGCTCAAACGGATCTTAAAGTTGCGCAGATGCTGAAAATTGCCGCAACTTTGGAAGGCCTGTATTCCAACGCCTCCACTCATGCTGCCGGTATTGTGATCGGCGATCGACCTCTCAACCAACTGGTTCCGCTCTATCGCGACCCAAAATCAGATATGCCAGCCACTCAGTTTAATATGAAATGGGTTGAGCCTGCCGGCTTGGTAAAATTCGATTTTCTAGGCCTGAAAACGCTCACTGTGCTGGCACTTGCGGAACGGCTCATCCGCGCGCGCGGCCTTGCCATTGACGTGTCCACCATTCCGCTGGACGATGCCAAAACCTTCGCCATGCTCGGACGCGGTGAAACCATCGGCGTGTTCCAGCTGGAAAGTGCGGGGATGCGTAAAGCGCTGGTCGAAATGCGCGCCGACCGTTTTGAAGATCTCATCGCGTTGGTTGCGCTCTATAGGCCTGGCCCGATGGCCAACATCCCCACGTATTGTGCCCGAAAATTGGGCGAAGAGGAGGCGGTATATCTTCATCCTAAAATGGAGGCCAGCCTGACAGAGACCTTTGGGGTTATCATCTACCAAGAACAGGTCATGCAGGTAGCGCGCGATCTCTCAGGTTATTCGCTGGGCGAGGCTGATATGCTGCGGCGCGCCATGGGTAAGAAGATCAAATCGGAGATGGATGCCCAGCGTGCCCGCTTTGTCGACGGAGCTATGAAAAATGCCATTTCAGAAGAACTTGCCAACGAGATTTTTGATTTACTCGCCAAGTTCGCCGACTATGGCTTTAACAAGAGCCATGCCGCAGCCTACGGTTACATCGCTTATCAAACCGCTTACCTTAAGGCAAATTATCCAGTTGAGTTTCTCGCCGCATCAATGAGTCTCGATAAATCCAACACCGATAAGCTTGCCGAATTCCGCAACGAGGCGCGCCGACTTGGCATAAGCGTTGAGCCTCCTTCGATCAATCAGTCCGGCGTTGATTTCGAAGTGAAGCAGAAGGGCGTTGAGCTTGTCATTCTCTATGCCCTGTCTGCCATCAAGGGCGCTGGGGAAGGGCAGGTCGGGGCCATTGTCGCAGCCCGCGCCAACAAACCGTTTCGGGATCTGGCTGATTTTGCTCAGCGCATCAATCCGCGCGAGGTCAATAAAAAGGTGTTGGAGAGCCTAGCCGCAGCAGGAGCATTCGACGACCTAGAAAAAGAGCGTGCCAAAGCCTTTGCCGCCATGGAACAAGTTTTGCAACTGGCGAATCGCACCGAGGCGGAGCGGCAGGTGGGCCAAAGCGGCCTGTTTGGCGGCGAAGAGGAAAAAGCGCCTTTGGTGGTGCCAAGGGTACAGGCGTGGGAGCCGGTGGAGCGCCTGCGTAAAGAATTTGACGCAGTCGGCTTTTTCCTTTCCGGTCATCCTCTGGACGATTACGCTCCGGTGATCAAGCGGCTCAAACTTGCGAACCATGTTGAGTTTTGCCGCAATGTCCGCAATGGTGCATCTGCCATGCGCGTCGCCGCCACTGTGCTCGATAGGCAGGAGCGACGCACTAAATCTGGTAGTAAGATGGGCATCGTAACGCTGTCTGACGCGTCGGGTCAATATGAAGCAATTTTGTTTCAGGAGGGGCTCAACCTCTACCGGGACATATTGGAAAAGGGCGCTGTGTTGTTGGTGTCGCTGCACGGCAGCCTTGATGGCGACGACGTGAAAGCGCGCATCATCGAAGTGAAACTGCTTGATGACGCGGCCAAAGATGTCAGCCTCGGGCTCCGTGTCTTTGTGCGCGAAGCGACAACTTTTTCCATGATTTCAGATCGGCTCAACCGTCATCAAAGCGAATCTCGCGGGGCCAGAGGCAACGGCGAAGTGTCACTTATTCTGATGTTGGAGGGTGGTAGACGCGAGGTTGAACTGCGTCTGCCGCAGCGCCTTGTGGTTACACCTCAACTGGCCGGAGCGCTCAAATCCATGCCGGGCGTAGTGCATGTCGAGCAGGTGTAAGTCATCGGCACGCCGCCTTTAAGTTCGTTGACACGTCTTTGCCGAAGCTCTTTATTTGTTCTTTAATTAACGTAGTAGGCTCGCTATCACGCGACGAAGGCCGGCAGGCCAAGGCTCTCCATCGCAGTATGCCGCGGACCCCGAATCGCTAGAGGTAACATAAGCTACAGCTGTAGTTGCGGAAATGGAGGAATTTGGGGGCGACGCGAGGCTTGCTCTATTTTTTATGATAAAAACGCGCCGTAAGGAGAGGTTTTCTCTCAATCCAGTCCCCAGAAATAACGGTTTTTCCAGCACCCTCGCACTTTTCACCTTTATGAGAATTCCATTATCACAGCGTCTACGGCAAGTGAATCTCCTACAGCAGCAATAATTTTGGTGACGGTGGCATCGCGCTCGGCAATGAGCACGTTCTCCATTTTCATGGCTTCGACCATACAAAGTTGCTCTCCGAGCTTGACCTCTTGGCCTAATTTTACAAACAGCGCCTTAACCAACCCGGGCATCGGGCATAGCAACGCTTTAGACGTGTCGGCGGGCTGTTTGACGAGCATGAGCCGGGCAAGTTCAGCCTCGCGACGCGTGTAGACATGTATGTTGACGCTCACACCGCCATGGCTGAGATTGATGCCGTTGAAAATTGGGCGCACCTGCATCGCCGCCTCTGCATCTTCAATTGCACCCTCCCAGACCAATTCTCCTGGAACCCAATCCGATCTCAGTCGCAGCGCAGCGCCGTCTTCGAACGCTACTGTGAAATCGTCGACGCCGGTCAATACCGTGACATTGAAATGCTGATCTTGCAGGACGATAGTACGCTCCTGCTGAAACGCCACTGGCCGCTGAGTTCGAATCTGACCCGAGATTTCCCGTTTTCGGGCATTCATTAGGTGATCTATGCCGGCAGCGACGGCCGCCATGCGTTTTGCCTTTTCGCCGCTTGCTACCAAAGGAGAAAAGCCGTCGGGATATTCCTCTTTGATGAAGCCAGTGCTCAGGTTCCCCGCACGCCACCTTTCATGCTGCATGAGGCTTGAAAGAAACGGAATATTATGTCGGATGCCGTCTATAACGAACGCATCCAAAGCCTTGGCTTGAGCTTCGATAGCAGCAATTCTGGTCGGTGCGTGCGAGACGAGCTTAGCAATCATTGGATCGTAAAAAATCGAAATTTCACCACCCTCATACACGCCCGTATCGTTGCGAATGGTGATGCCAGCATGGGTTCCCTCTTGCGGTGGTTGATATTTCACAAGTCGACCGGTGGAGGGCAAAAAGCCCCGGGTCGGATCTTCGGCGTAGACGCGGCTTTCAACCGCCCAGCCGTTGAGGTGAATATCTTGTTGCGTAAATGCAAGCTTCTCGCCATAGGCGACGCGAATCATCTGTTCGACAAGGTCAATGCCGGTAATAAGTTCGGTTACCGGATGCTCGACCTGAAGGCGCGTGTTCATTTCTAGAAAGAAAAAGCTTTTGTCCTGTCCGGCAACAAACTCTACAGTTCCGGCGGAGTCGTAATCTACGGCTTTAGCCAGAGCGACGGCCTGTTCGCCCATTTTTTTTCGGGTGTTCTCGTCAAGCAGCGGGCTAGGCGCCTCTTCGACAACCTTTTGATTCCGCCGCTGAATAGAGCACTCTCGCTCCCCCAAGTATACCACGTTGCCGTGCTTGTCTCCGATCAGCTGAATTTCGATATGGCGGGGATTGACGATAAACTTCTCGACGAAGACGCGGTCATCACCAAAGGAGGATTTCGCCTCTGATTTAGCCCGGGTGAAGCCTTCGTTTACCTCATCGCGCGTATGGGCAATGCGCATTCCCTTACCGCCGCCGCCCGCTGAGGCTTTGATCATAACGGGATAGCCGATCTGATCAGAAATTTCGACCGCGTGGGCGGCACTTTCAATGACGCCTAAAAAGCCCGGAACAGTTG
>JANXSV010000250.1 GCA_025356505.1 Methylovirgula sp. | reverse complement strand
CCGCCACGGCCTCAATCAGGATCGGGTTGGCAACATTGACAAAAGCCGTGACGATCCCAGCGCAAAGTCCAAAAGCGATATAGCCGCAGCCGGTGATGATCGCTGCCCAATAGCGCTTTAGCGGGTCAGGATGTGCTTCTTCTCCCGCACATAAGGCAGCTGCCAGAGCCGAGAGGCTGACCGCATGGCCTCCAAATGGCGCGCTACAAAATGTCGATCAGCGCGAAGCTGCAACGCTCACTTTCCTCGTCACCGCTTCCGGCCTGAGCTTTTATGGTATCGGCGGCGCATTTTGGGGGCTGATCGCAGGCGGGATTATGTTGGGATTGCGCGCGTGGCGGGGGTAGGGCGTTTTTCGTCGGAAATTCGCTAAGGTAAGGGTAATTCCTTGACTGAAAAAACTTTGCGTGTTGCATTTGATGATGATTGAGTGGCTCTGCTTTAAAAAACAAATGTATTCATTTGAGCGCTGGGATCGGCGGGTAAAGGCAGGCTATGCCGCCGACTTAACGAAAGCGCTCTCAGAGAAAAAGAGCCACGATGATTTGAGAAACATCTCCCATTCCGAGTATGAAGAACTAGCGCTCAATGATGAACTACGGCGGCAGGTTGTTACCAAATATCTAGTTTCAAAGGCTCATCGATTAATTATTCCGGTTCCTGATTATAATGATGATTTAAAATGGGAAGAAGGCCATCGAAGTGGTGGCAAGTATTTGACTTCGCTTGGTGTCAAAGAGCTTCGATCAGACATCAGAAAAGAACGTGTCGAACGCTTCCAATCGTTACAGGCCTTTTTATTTTGGATACCAATGCTGATTGGTTTGATAGGAGTAATTACTGGTCTAGTCGCGATTTTGCATAAGTAATCCCCCGAGGTTAGAAACGCCTTTTTCCAAGGCCCCTCACCATGAAGCGGTTGGTTTTGCGAAACGTGAGTTTGTGCCATTCCAATCACTAGCAGGAGCTTGCGAAGCAATTGTCTCAAACGGGCGAACCATAGGCAACATGTCCTTCTCCCGTTATAACAGGAGAAGGTGCCTAAAGGGCGCGTATCCATGGGAGCTCACCCGCCCGTCATGCTCATGTGCCGCCCAACGCTTGGAATGTTGGCGCCGCGCTCGATGATAAAATCATGGCCCTTTGGCTTGCGTAAAATTGCAGCGTCAATCGCCTTGTTCAAACTCTCGTTGGTCGGATCGGCGCGCAGTGGCGTGCGAAGATCAGCCGCGTCTTCCTGCCCCAGACACATATAAAGTGTTCCGGTACAGGTCACGCGAACGCGGTTGCAGCTTTCGCAAAAATTATGGGTAAGCGGCGTGATAAAGCCTATCCGCCCGCCGGTTTCTTTTACGGAAACGTAGCGCGCCGGCCCACCTGTTTTATAAGCAATATCGGTGAGCGTGAAACGCTCCATCAGCTGCGCCTTGACGCGGCTGAGCGGAATATATTGGTCGGCGCGCTGCCCGGAGACTTCGCCCAATGGCATAACCTCGATAAAGGTCATATCCGCACCAATACCATGCGACCAACGAACGAGACTTTCGAATTCGTCTTCGTTTACACCCTGAAGCGCGACGGCGTTGATTTTGACGGCTATTCCGGCTTTCTGCGCCACTTCAATGCCACCCAGAACTTTGGAAAGCTCACCCCAGCGGGTCACGGCGCGGAACTTGTCCGCGTCCAGCGTATCAAGCGACACATTAATCCGTTTAACACCGCAAGCGGCCAAATCCGTGGCATATTTTGCCAACTGCGAACCGTTGGTGGTTACGGTGAGCTCATCTAAAGCCCCGGAGTCAAGGTGGCGCGAGAGCGATTTGAACAATTTCATGATATCGCGCCGCACCAAAGGCTCGCCTCCGGTGATACGCAGCTTGCGGGTGCCTTTATCCACAAATGCCGTGCAGAGCCGGTCAAGCTCTTCAAGGCTCAGCAGATCTTGCTTCGGCAGAAAATGCATATCTTCGGACATGCAATAGACGCAGCGAAAATCACATCTATCGGTCACCGACACGCGAACATAGGTGATGGCGCGGCCAAACGGATCGACCATCGGCGTGGGTTGACCCGCCGGAGAAGTGCTATCAAGATTGATGATGTGCTTATTCATGGCTATAGTGTAGGGCTTGCCAAGGCGTATGACCATACACCTTTGGATCACTTAATCTCCGGGTCTCGTGAAGTGCAAGACAATTGGCCAACTGAAATCCGCGCCTCCAACGAGGGTAGGGTGCTGAATATCGCCTTCGAAGATGGCTGCGATTTCGCAATGCCAGCGGAGTTGCTGCGTGTCGAAAGCCCAAGCGCCGAAGTGCGCGGGCATTCTCCGGCAGAAAAGAAAACAGTGGGCGGCAAAATTAACGTGCGCATCAAGGCAATCGAGCCGGTGGGCAATTACGCCGTCAAGTTGGTGTTTGATGACGGTCATGATACCGGCATCTACACTTGGAACGGCCTCTACGACATGGGCGTTTCGCAGCGCTCTCTCTGGGATGGTTACTTGCGGGCGCTTGCAGAAAAAGGGCTTGCTCGCGATAAGCTGGGGCAAAAATAGCCAGCCGCTTTTTCATGAAATGTGCAAGGTCTCTTGGCTTCGCGCGCCGCATCAAATATGGATCTTTGTGAGCCCCATGGAGTTTGCCGTGTCCGAGTCCACACCAAAGAGAAATTTGCCAAAATATGGCACGGAAGCGATCTTAATCGCAGGGTGCCTCATCGCGGTTCTCACTTTTGGGCCACGCTCCGCAGTCGGTCAGTTTCAACTGCCCATTTTGAGCGAAACCCATTGGAGCACAGCAGAATTCTCGCTGGCAATAGCACTGCAAAACCTGCTCTGGGGCATTGGACAACCGTTTTCGGGGGCCTTGGCGGATCGTTTTGGCTCGATGCGTGTGTTGATCGCAGGCGCGCTGTTCTATGCTGCGGGTTTGGCCCTTATGGCCTCTTCAACCACGCCGCTTTTGTTTGACCTCAGCGCGGGCGGCATCATCGGGTTTGGCCTATCGGGATGCTCTTTCAACATCGTGCTTGGAGCTTTCGGGAAGCTCATTCCTGAAAGCCAACGCTCTATGGCTTATGGACTTGGTACAGCAGCAGGATCACTTGGCCAGTTTTTGTTTTCGCCGTTAACCGGCGGACTGCTGCTCAGCTTTGACTGGCACACCGTGACGCTGATTCTGGCAGCAATGATGTTGCTGGTGGTGCCTTTGGCCGTGTTTGTCTCAAGCCCTGCGCAGCCGAAGTTGGCGGATAGAATGTCCGAACAAAGCGTAAAACAGGCTCTGACCGAGGCTTTTGGCCATCGCTCATATGTTCTTCTTGTTCTTGGCTTTTTCACTTGTGGATTTCAACTTGCCTTCGTCACGGTGCATTTCCAGCGCTATGTCGTTGAATCTGGCCTCGGCGCGTCGGTCGGCTACTGGGCTTTTGGCCTCGTTGGCATATTCAACATCGTCGGCTCTCTCACTTCGGGTTGGGCTGGCACCCGCATTCCGCGGCGCTAGATATTGTCGTTTATCTACATCGCGCGCG
>JANXSV010000383.1 GCA_025356505.1 Methylovirgula sp. | reverse complement strand
CCCGGGCTCAATGTGCTTGGGATGATGCCGCATCCCGAAAATCTAATCGAGGCGATCATCGGCGGAGTTGACGGGCGCGGGTTGTTTGAAAGCCTATGCGCCTGAGCCCAAAAGTTAAAAGGCCGCAGTGAGCGGCCTTTTATTATGACGCGGTCGAGGTGTTTATGATTTCAGCCGGATGGCCGATATCTCGTTCAAGATCTGCTTGAACACATTGTCGATCTGACTTGAGTTCTGCACGCCGTAATATTTTCCCGAGTCTGTTGCGCAGGGGATCAGGACGGCAGGGTCTGCTGCGCCTTGGCCCATTTCCAGACCGATGGTGAAGATTGTGACCAAGGGTGTTTTGCCTGTGGTGTCGCGTGGATCCGTTTGAGCCTTGGCCCAGGTGCAAAGGTTGTTGAGACGGGCATCAATGCTGCCCGAGTCTGCATAATAGCGGTCCATGGTGTTCTGCCCATCGGTGAGCAAGACCATGAATTTTGTGATCTTGGTGAGCGGGTCCAAAGTGCCGGAGGGTATGGAAGCGCCGGAGCCGAATGGCGTTGTAGCGTTGAGAGACATCAGGCCCATCTGGTAGCCAATCGGAATGTTGGTGTTGCCGTTTGGTTGCATGGAATTGGTGATTGCGCGGATCGACTCAAGGTTGGTGGTCAAGGGCGCAAACTTGGCAAGCCCGCTGAACTGGCAAGGCGCCGCGACATAGAGCGACACGGAGTTTCCGGCCACGGCAGCAGCCGCGGTGGCATCCCACAGATTTGGATCGACGGTGTTATTATACCCGCTACCGGTGGTCACCTGATCCCGGTCTGCCAGACAGCCCTGCCAGTTGCCTTGGTTTGTGCTGATTTTTGGGGCGTTGTAGTAATTCCATTGGTTCATATCGAACACGCCGGTGCCATATTTGATCAGGCCGCTGTTGGCGAAGCTCGATGTGTTGCTAAATGCCGAGCCGGAAGAATTATCGAGTTGCACTTCAGAATTAAACGGGGTCACGGACAGCTTGGCATCGCCATTGCTGATGACCGAGTTTTCGAGGCCGCTGATGAAATTGTTGACTGCTGTTTTGAGCGCCGTCATCTTGCCATAGTCAGCCATCGAGCCAGTATTATCCAGCACGAGCGCGACTTCAATTTTGTTCAAGACATATGAAGCGGTTGCCTGGGCGTGAATGGTGCTGTTCTGCTGGCCCATCAATTTCGAGAAAAAGCCTTTGACAACCGATGAGGTCTGGACAGTCACAGTCTTGTCAGTGGTGTTCCCTGTGATGGAGACGGCAGGGGTTGAGGCCTGGCTGGACAGCGGGAAAGCGCCGTTCATGTAGTTTTGCCCCAAAGTCTGCAACTGCGCCGCTGTCGAAGTGCGGGCTTCATGTGCCAGGCTGAGAGCCGCAGAGTCCGCCGCAGATTGGAGTTGCGTCTTCAGCTTTGTCGCGGTCATATAGTCAATCGATGCCCCGGCCATGCCGATAATCGGGATGAGGCCGAAGCCGAAAAACATCGAGACGTTGCCTTTTTTGCTCCGCAAAAAATGCCCTACCAGACTGTTGACGTTGCGTTGAATCTTCATGGCGTTGTTCCAGATAAGGGTTCAGTGAGAATAACCACTGCATGATCGCTGACTTCGCGCCCGAAATCTTAACGTGTGCTTACCTTGCGTTCGCAAACTCGAGTGTAGTTCAACTTTGAATCAATTTTCGCCGTGCCATAGCTAACCACGTGTTATTGCAGATGATAAAAATTTAGCTAATCCGACGGCGGGCGCGTTGTTCGCGGTTGCGCTGCCGCATTTTGCGCTTTAATGCCTAGGCCTCACGCTTAGCGCCCGCGTTGTGGCGTTCTCTTCTTAAATGCGAGATCAACTTGGCTTCGGGCTCAACCACAGACCATACTCTTGCCGCTGAACCGGCGATCACACCGGATCTGGTGGCCTCGCATGGGTTAAAACCGGACGAATATCAGCGCATCTTGAAGTTGGTCGGGCGGGTGCCGAGCTTTACCGAGCTTGGTATTTTTTCGGCAATGTGGAATGAGCACTGTTCGTATAAATCGTCCAGGCTGCATCTGAAGGGTCTGCCAACCTCTGCGCCATGGGTGATTCAGGGTCCGGGTGAAAATGCCGGTGTCATCGATATCGGCGATGGAGATGCCTGTGTCTTCAAGATGGAAAGCCATAACCACCCGTCTTTCATTGAGCCTTATCAAGGCGCGACGACCGGGGTCGGTGGTATCCTGCGCGATGTTTTCACCATGGGGGCGCGGCCAATCGCCTGCTTGAACCTTTTGCGTTTTGGCGCGCCGGATCATTGGAAAACCCGCCAGCTCGTGAGCGGCGTGGTTGCCGGCATCGGCGGCTATGGCAACAGTTTCGGCGTGCCCACCGTTGGCGGCTCGGTTGGCTTTCACAGCCGCTATGACGGTAATATTCTGGTGAATGCGATGGCGGTTGGCATCGCCAAAACCGATGAGATTTTTTATGCCAAAGCCACCGGCATCGGCAATCCGATCGTTTATCTGGGTTCAAAGACCGGTCGTGACGGCATTCACGGCGCGACCATGGCTTCAGCCGCTTTCGAAGCTGATGCCGATGAAAAGCGGCCAACGGTGCAGGTGGGTGACCCCTTTGCCGAAAAGTTGTTGCTGGAGGCGACGCTGGAATTGATGCGCAGCGGTTCGGTGATTGCGATTCAAGATATGGGCGCGGCGGGGCTGACGTCGTCAGCCGTGGAAATGGGCGCTAAGGGCGATCTTGGTATTGAGCTTGACCTGGATAAAGTGCCGTGCCGCGAACCGGGCATGACCGCCTATGAGATGATGCTCTCGGAAAGCCAGGAGCGGATGCTCATGGTGCTCAAGCCGGGTATGGAAGCCGTCGCGCAGGCCATTTTCGTGAAGTGGGGCCTGGATTTTGCCGTGATCGGCAAAACGACGGACAGTTTGCGTTTTGTCATCAAGCATGGCGGGGTGGTGAAGGCCGATTTGCCGATCAAGGAGCTGGGCGATGAAGCGCCGCTCTATGACCGGCCGCATGTGCCAACGCCGAAGCAGGCGGTTTTGAACGCGGCGCAGATTCAGCCACCGCTGAGCACGGGCGATGCATTGCTCAAGCTGCTCGGCTCTCCGGACCTATGTTCAAAGCGATGGGTTTGGGAGCAGTATGATCATATCATCAGCGGAAACGTGGTGCAGCGCCCGGGCGGAGACGCGGCGGTCGTGCGGGTGGGCAATGGGCCGAAGGGCCTCGCCATGTGTACCGATGTGACCCCGCGCTACTGCGAGGCTGATCCGTTTGAAGGCGGCAAACAGGCCGTTGCGGAAAGCTGGCGCAATCTGACGGCGGTGGGTGCGACGCCGCTGGCGCTGACCGATAATTTAAACTTCGGCAATCCGGAAAAGCCGGAATATATGGGGCAATTGGTTGGCTGCATCCAAGGCATCGGCGCAGCGGTGCTGGCGCTGGATTTCCCGATCGTCTCCGGCAATGTATCGCTTTATAACGAGACCCAAGGCAAGGGTATCCTTCCCACTCCGTCGATTGGCGGCGTTGGCCTGATTGCCGATGTCGCGCTGGCGGCGACGCTGGCGTTCAAACAGGACGGCGATGCGATTTTACTTATCGGAACAACGCTGGGATGGTTGGGGCAATCCACCTATCTTGCAGAGATTTGCGGACGGGAAGAAGGCGCGCCGCCTCCCGTAGATTTAGCGCTTGAGCGCAAGACCGGTGACTTTGTGCGCGGGTTGATCTTGCAGGGCACAGCAACTGCGGTTCATGATCTCTCGGATGGTGGATTGGCTGTGGCTGTCGCTGAAATGGCTATGGCGGGACAGCTGGGCGCGCGCCTCACGCTAGCATCTTCAGTACCGGCGCATGGTTTCTGGTTTGGTGAAGACCAGGCACGCTATATCGTGACCTGTAGAGCCGATGCAGTTGCGCATGTGAAGGCCGTTGGTCAGGCGCAGGGCGTTGAAATCACCGCGCTTGGGAGCGTAGGCGGGAAAGACTTGCTTTTGGGCGACGAAGCGCCCATCTCTCTCGAAGCCCTGAAATTCGCGCATGAGCGCTGGTTGCCATCTTATATGGCGCAGGTTTCATGAGCCAAATGCGGGATAAATGCTATGTTGCTGGTTGAAATGAAAGCCTTGAGCGGCGCCTGTTTTGTGCGTGCGGAACATATTCTGGCCATAACCCAAACCGAACCGACCAAGTGCAATCTGGTGATGGTCGGTGGCACGACTGTCAGCTGTGTCGAACCCGTTCGGGTTGTGGCAGATCGGGTCGAAAAAGCGCTGGCACAGGAAGCCGCAGCGAAGGAAGGCGTTTAAAATGGCTATGGAAGCACACGAAATTGAACGCCTGATTAAGCTGGCGTTGCCGGATGCGACAATCGAAATTCGTGATTTGGCTGGCGACGGTGATCACTATGCCGCCACGGTTGTTTCAAGCGCCTTCACCGGCAAGACACGGGTTGCGCAGCACAAAATGGTTTATGACGCGCTGGGCGGGCAGATGGGCGGCGTGCTTCATGCGCTGGCGTTGCAAACGAGTGCGCCGAAGTAGTTTGACACCGGATCCGGGTGCAAAAATTTGCCGGGGCATCCGCTGGCAAATTATGCAAATCCTCGCTATATGAAGCTCTAGGCGGGGCCTTGAACCCGTGCGCCAGAGGATTAAGCCATGACCACTGCTATCGACCAGATTAAAAATGAAATTTCGACCAATGACGTTGTGCTTTTCATGAAAGGCACGCCGCAATTTCCCATGTGTGGTTTTTCCGGCCAGGTGGTGCAAATTCTGGATCATGTCGGTGTGGACTATAAGGGCATCAACGTGCTTGAAGATGCTGCGCTGCGCCAAGGCATCAAGGAATTTGCCAATTGGCCGACCATTCCGCAGCTTTATGTCAAAGGCGAGTTCATCGGCGGGTGCGATATCGTGCGTGAGATGTTCCAGTCGGGCGAATTGGCGACGCACCTCACCGACGCCGGCATTGCAGTCAAGGCACAGGCCTGATTGAGGCGCGGCGCTCGCGTTTGGTATTAAACGCGGGTTAAGGATATTCCTTTATTTCTCTGGATAGGGTGGGCGGCATCACAGCCGCTCACGTTTGCCCTTGGCAGACATCTGGAGAGCGTATGACACCGGTATCAAACCAAGCCGCGGCAACCGTGCCTATCGCAGTTCAGCGCGCAGAGGATTCTACGGACGATGGCGTGGCTCTGCGCGATGTTGCCGGAGTGCTAGGTCGCCGTAAGCTGTTGGTGTTTGGACTTCCTCTGCTTCTGGTGGCGCTGGCCATCGGATATTCTTTTGTAGCCAAACCCGCTTACACGTCTGCGGCGCAGGTGTTTGTCGACCCGCGTGACAGAACCATGCCGCGTGAAACTCCGGTGAGCAACCTGCCGGGCGATGGTATCCTGCTGGTGGAAAGCCAGCTTAAGCTTATCACTTCAGACGAGGTTTTGAGCAAGGTTGCGCAGAAGCTGAACCTGAAGGATGACCCCGCCTATGCCAAGCCGGGCGGATTGCTGGCCCCCGTCCGGGCTCTGCTGGGCATCAAGACCGACACAGATCCTGACTTGGCAACCCTGCGAACACTTCGCCTCAACACGTCGGCAAAGCGCATGGATCGCTCCTTTGTGATTGACGTGCTCGCCAGCGCGCAGACGCCTGAAAAAGCTGTACAACTGGCCAATAGCGTGGCTGAAACCTATCTCGAAAGTCTCGCTGAGGCCGAGGCAGGCTTCAACCGCAAGACCTCGGACGCGATCAACTCCCGGCTGGAGGATTTGCGGCAGGCGGTGCAGAAGTCTGAAAATGAAGTTGAGGCCTTCCGCAGCGCCAATGGCCTTGTGGGTGCGCGGGCCAAGATGGTGACCGAACAGCAACTCGATGAGGTGAATACGCAGCTCACCGCGGCAAAGACAAAACTTGCGGATGCGCGCTCCAAGGTGCAGCAGCTCGATCAAGTGCGCCAGACAGGTGGTAATCTCAGCGCCATGCTCAGCGCGCTGCCGGAGGCGGTTCAGTCCGCAACCATCGCGCAATTACGGGCTCAATCGGCCACGATCACCCGTGATGAAGCGCTGCTCTCCGAGCAATATGGCCCGTCGCATCCGTCTCTCATTGCGGCTAAAGCGCAGCGCCGTGATATTGAAGCGGCGATCAATGCCGAGCTTGGCCGTATCGGCCAATCCGCCCGCAACGAGGCTACCCGGGCTCAGAGCAATGTGCAGAGCCTGCAGGCTAATTTTGAAGCCTTGAAGACGCAGCAGATCAACAATGACAAAGCGATGGTGCCGCTGCGCGAGCTTGAACGCAAGGCAGAGGCGAACCGCAGCATTTATGAAGCCTTTCTGGCCAAGGCCAAGGCTGCGCAGGAGTCGCAAAGCCTCGACACCAATAATGCGCGGCTGATTTCGCGCGCGACACCGCCCGAACAGAAAAGCTGGCCGCCAACAGGCATTTTGGCCGGAGCCGGGCTTTTTGGCGGGCTTGCTCTGGGGATTGGCCTGGCACTGCTGCATGAGGCGATGCGCCGGAAGCCTGTCAGTGAGCAAGCGGATTTTGCTGGCGGAGGGACGCCTGCTCAGGTCATGCGGGATGCGCCGCCCGTCACGTCTGAAGTTGGCCGGGTGGTCGGCACGCATATTAAAACTGCTGCATCGCCGCCTTTGCCGCGTCAGCCTCTGGCATTTGACGATCTGCCTTCTGAAAGTCATCCGATCGGCGGTGAAGGGCTCGCGCATTCAGACACTCATCTTGCCGAATTGACGCGCCACATTGTGTCAAGTGCGCCCGGTCACGTCTGCGCACTGGTACGCGTCGGGGAAGCGGTGCCGCATGATCTGGCAATCCGCCTTGCCGAGCAAGTCCATACAGGCGGCAAGGTTGTGCTGTTGATTGATGCCGACAATTTTGAGCGCACGATCACCACCCGATTTGGGTTTGAGGATCGGCCGGGCCTTCAAGACGTGATCAATGGCGCGGTGAGTATTTATGATGCGGCGCGGTATCACCGCGCTTCGCAGCTAAATATCGTTCCAGCAGGCAGTTTTGAT
>JANXSV010000349.1 GCA_025356505.1 Methylovirgula sp. | reverse complement strand
GACGTTTCCGCCCGCTGCGCCACGATCAGATCATCACGCATCGCCGCCACACGGCGCAGCTTTGCAATCGCCGCACCCGTACCAGCCGGAATCAACCGGCCAACGATCACGTTTTCCTTGAGACCGTCCAGCGTGTCCGTCTTGCCATTGACAGCAGCCTCGGTGAGCACACGCGTCGTTTCCTGGAACGATGCCGCCGAGATGAACGACTTTGTCTGCAACGAAGCCTTGGTGATACCAAGCAACACAGGTGTGCCAGCGATAGGACGCTTGCCTTCACCCAACAGCTTGATGTTCATCAAGTCCATTTCAGCGCGGTCAATCTGCTCGCCGTGCAACAGGTCTGAACCGCCGACGTCGGAGATTTCAACCTTTTGCAACATCTGCCGCACGATCACTTCAATGTGCTTGTCGTTGATGCCCACGCCTTGCAAACGATAGACTTCCTGGATTTCGTTGACGAGGTAAGCTGCAAGCTCCTCCACGCCCTTGATTGCCAGAATGTCGTGCGGAGCCGGATTGCCGTCGACGATATAGTCGCCCTTTTCCACCACGTCGCCATCCTGCAGATGGATGTGCTTGCCCTTTGGAATGAGATATTCCGCCGGATCGGCACCTTCCTCGTGCGGTTCAATGGTGATGCGCGTCTTGCTCTTGTAGTCCTTGCCGAATTTCACCGTTCCGGAGATTTCCGCAATAATCGCGTGGTCTTTCGGACGGCGCGCTTCAAACAACTCGGCAACACGCGGCAAACCACCGGTGATGTCGCGCGTCTTGGCACTGTCCATCGAAACGCGGGCGATAATATCACCTGCATTCACGTGGGAGCCCGGCTCAAACGAGATGATCGAGTCAACACCCAGCAGGTAACGCGCGTCACCGCCGCGTGCCAGCTTGATGATCTTGCCATCCTTGCCCTTGATAACCAGCGCTGGTTTCAGGCTCGAAGAGCGCTGGCTCATGCGCCAGTCGATAACAACGCGCTTGGCGATACCTGTGGCCTCGTCGATGGCTTCCGAAATCGAAGCGCCTTCAACCAGATCCTCAAAGCCGACAGCACCTTCAACTTCTGTCATGATTGGACGTGTGTAGGGGTCCCACTCGGCCATACGCTGACCGCGCTTCACCACATCACCTTCGTCAACCTTCAAACGGGCGCCATATTGCACACGGTGTACCGCGCGCTCGGAGCCGTCAGAGCCAACCACGACGATTGCGACGTTACGCGCCATAACCATCAGATCGCCATCCGTATTGCGTGACAAAGCACGGTTACGGATTTTGACTGTGCCGTCGAAGTTCGACTCGATGAACGAAGAGTCAACCACGTTTGCCGCGCCGCCGATGTGGAATGTGCGCATGGTCAACTGTGTGCCAGGCTCACCTATCGACTGTGCCGCGATAACGCCCACGGCCTCACCCATGTTCACCGGAGTTCCACGGGCCAGATCGCGGCCATAGCACTTGCCGCACACGCCGTTTGGCGCTTCGCAGGTCAGCACAGAGCGAATCTTCACTTCCTGGATACCGGCCGCATTGATGCGGTCCATATGCCATTCCTGAATCATCTCGCCTGCAGATACGATCACAGTGCCGTCAAGCTGCTTCAAATCTTCAGCCGTGGTACGGCCCAAAATACGAATGGCCAAGGAGGCCACAACCTGACCGGCGTCAATAATCGCCCGCATCCGAATGCCGCCCTGCGAGCCGCAATCCTCCATCGAGATGATCGCATCCTGCGCCACATCCACCAGACGGCGGGTGAGGTAACCGGAGTTTGCTGTCTTCAACGCAGTATCAGCAAGACCCTTACGGGCACCGTGGGTCGAGTTGAAATATTCAAGAACCGACAAACCTTCTTTGAAGTTTGAGATGATCGGTGTCTCGATGATTTCACCCGATGGCTTGGCCATAAGGCCGCGCATTGCCGCAAGCTGCTTCATCTGGGCTGGCGAACCACGCGCACCCGAATGAGACATCATGTAGATCGAGTTGATCTGCTTATCCTTGCCGTCGGCATCTTTCTTCACCGACGAAATGCGGATCATCATCTCTTCGGCCAGCTTGTCGGAGCACTTTGCCCAGGCATCGACGACCTTGTTGTACTTTTCGCCCTGTGTAATCAGGCCGTCGTTGTACTGTTGCTCATATTCCTTCGCCAAAGCGGTGGTATCAGCAATAATCTTCGGCTTCGTCTCCGGCACCACCATGTCATCCTTACCGAACGAAATGCCGGCTTTGAACGCCTCGCGGAACCCTGTCGCCATGATGCGATCGCAGAATATAACCGTCTCCTTCTGACCGCAGTTGCGGTAGACGGTGTCGATCATGTTCGAGATTTCTTTCTTGGTCATCAGCTTGTTGACGACGTCGAACGGAATCTTGTTATGCGGCGGAATCAGCTGGCCGAGAATCATCCGGCCCGGCGTGGTATCGAACATTTTCTGAATACGCTGGCCCTGCGCATTGTAGCTCCAAGCACGGCCCTTGATCTTGCTGTGAAGCGTAATGACCTTGGCGGCGATAGCAGCTTCGATTTCATTGATGTTCGAAAACGCCATGCCTTGGCCGATGTCGCCATCGCGCACCAGTGTCAGATAGTAGAGTCCAAGAACAATATCCTGCGACGGCACGATGATCGGCTGACCATTGGCTGGATGCAAAATATTATTGGTCGACATCATCAAGACGCGGGCTTCAAGCTGAGACTCGAGCGACAACGGCACGTGAACCGCCATCTGATCACCGTCGAAGTCGGCGTTGAAGGCCGAACACACCAACGGATGCAGACGAATGGCCTTGCCTTCGATCAACACCGGTTCAAAGGCCTGAATGCCCAGACGATGCAATGTCGGCGCGCGGTTCAGCATCACGGGATGCTCGCGGATAACCTCATCGAGAATATCCCAAACCTCCGGCTTCTCCTTTTCCACCAGCTTCTTCGCCTGCTTCACAGTGGAAGACAGACCCTTGGCATCGAGGCGCGAGTAGATGAACGGCTTGAACAGTTCAAGCGCCATCTTCTTCGGCAAACCGCACTGATGCAGCTTGAGTTCCGGACCCACAACGATAACCGAGCGACCGGAATAATCGACGCGCTTGCCGAGCAGGTTCTGACGGAAACGGCCCTGCTTGCCCTTGAGCATATCTGCCAGAGACTTGAGCGGACGCTTGTTGGCGCCGGTGATGACGCGGCCACGACGACCGTTATCAAACAAGGCGTCAACCGATTCCTGCAACATGCGCTTTTCGTTACGGATGATGATATCCGGCGCGCGCAGTTCGATCAGCCGCTTCAAGCGATTGTTACGGTTGATGACGCGGCGGTACAAATCGTTCAAATCCGACGTGGCAAAGCGACCGCCATCCAGCGGCACAAGCGGACGCAGATCCGGCGGGATAACCGGAACTTCCGTCAGAATCATCCACTCCGGCTTGTTGCCGGACATCATGAAGGCTTCAATGATCTTCAAACGCTTGGCGAGCTTCTTCGGCTTGAGTTCCGAGGTCGACTCTGCGATTTCAATGCGCAGTTCGCCGGCAATTCGCTCCAAATCCATTGTTTTCAGGATTTCGCGGATCGCCTCCGCGCCGATCAATGCCACGAACGAGTCCTGGCCATACTCGTCCTGAGCGCGCAGATATTCGTCTTCCGACAACAACTGTCGGTTCTTCAGCGGCGTCAGATTCGGGTCAAGCACGATATAGGATTCAAAATACAGAATCCGCTCGAGATCTTTCAAGGTCATGTCAAGCAGCAGGCCGATACGTGACGGCAAGCTCTTCAAAAACCAGATATGTGCAACCGGGGCAGCCAGCGAAATATGGCCCATGCGCTCGCGCCGGACACGGCTGAGCGTCACTTCAACGCCGCACTTTTCGCAGATGACGCCCTTATACTTCATGCGCTTATACTTGCCGCACAAGCACTCGTAATCCTTGATCGGCCCGAAGATACGGGCGCAGAACAAGCCATCACGCTCCGGCTTAAATGTCCGGTAGTTGATTGTTTCGGGCTTTTTGATTTCGCCGAAAGACCATGAGAGAATTTTCTCAGGGCTGGCGATGCCAATGTGAATATTGTCGAAGGCCTGCGGCAAAGCCACCGGATTGAAGAGATTCATAACCTCTTGATTCATATCCATCTCCTGGAGTTGGGGCGCACCTGCGCCGCCACGAGGAAAAACTTAAAAACGAAGCCAAACACGCTTCATACGCGAAATGGTGGCAGGGGTTTTCCCCCTGCCCTCAACTATTCAGCTGCTTCTGCCGGCGCGTCAGGAATGAGCTTCTTGTCGGATACAAGATCGACATTGAGGCCCAGAGAGCGCATTTCCTTCACGAGAACGTTGAAGCTTTCTGGAATACCGCTTTCAAACGTATCCTCGCCGCGAACGATTGCTTCATAAACCTTGGTGCGTCCGGCCACGTCGTCTGACTTGACCGTGAGCATTTCTTGCAAGGTATATGCCGCGCCATAAGCTTCGAGCGCCCAGACTTCCATTTCGCCGAAACGCTGTCCGCCGAACTGCGCCTTGCCGCCCAATGGCTGCTGAGTAACCAGCGAATATGGGCCGATCGAGCGCGCATGGATCTTGTCGTCCACCAGATGGTGCAGCTTCAGCATATAGATGTAACCAACGGTCACCTGACGATCGAACGTGTCACCGGTACGGCCATCATAGAGCGTTGACTGACCCGACGGATCAAGACCCGCCATCTTCAACATATCGACAATGTCCGGCTCATGCGCGCCGTCAAACACCGGAGTTGCAATCGGCACGCCGCGACGCAGGTTCTGCGCCAGCTCTTTCAAGCCTTCGGTGTCAAGCGACTTCACTGTTTCGTTGTCACCATAGATCTGGTTCAGCTTCAACTTCAGCGGCGCAATAGCGTCCTTCGGTTCCGCTGCGCCGTTTTTGTGCGCGTGGGTCATGGCCTTCATGTAGGCGTCGTAAGCTTCGCCGACCTGACGACCCAGACCCGCACAGGCCCAGCCCAGATGTGTCTCCAGAATCTGGCCCACATTCATACGGCTCGGCACACCCAGCGGGTTGAGCACGATATCCACAGGTGTTCCATCCGCCAAAAACGGCATATCCTCCTGCGGAACAATGCGCGAAACCACGCCCTTGTTACCGTGGCGACCTGCCATCTTGTCGCCTGGCTGGATTTTGCGCTTGGTTGCGACGAAAACCTTGACCATTTTCATCACGCCCGGTGGCAATTCGTCACCGCGCTGCAACTTCTCAACCTTATCGAGGAAGCGGCTTTCCAGCGCCTTCTTCGATTCGTCGTATTGCTTGCGCATCGCTTCGATTTCGCCCATCACGGCGTCATTTTCGATGGCAAAAGCCCACCACTGAGAGCGCGGATAGTCTGCCATCAGCGGACGCGTCAGCGCATTATCCTTTTTGAAGCCCTTCGGCCCCGCAATTGCGGTCTTGCCGTCAAGCACATCACCCAGACGCGAATAGACGCTGCGGTCAAGAATGGCCAACTCGTCATCGCGATCCTTGGCGAGACGTTCAATCTCTTCCCGTTCAATAGCCTGGGCGCGTTCGTCCTTGTCAACACCGTGACGATTGAACACCCGCACTTCAACGATCGTACCCTGAACACCAGGCGGAACACGCAAAGATGTGTCGCGTACGTCCGAAGCCTTCTCGCCGAAAATAGCGCGAAGCAGTTTCTCTTCCGGCGTCATCGGGCTTTCGCCCTTTGGCGTTATCTTACCAACCAGAATGTCTCCAGCGGCAACTTCCGCGCCGATATAGACAATGCCGGCTTCATCGAGATTCTTCAGCGCTTCTTCCGAAACGTTTGGAATATCACGGGTAATTTCTTCCGGCCCGAGCTTGGTGTCACGCGCCATCACTTCGAATTCTTCGATGTGAATCGAAGTGAATACGTCTTCCTTAACGATTTTCTCGTTCAGAAGGATCGAATCCTCGAAGTTATAACCGTTCCACGGCATGAACGCGACGAGCACGTTACGCCCGAGCGCCAGATCGCCAAGGTCCGTTGATGGACCGTCGGCAATAATGTCGCCCTTATTGACCAAATCACCCACACGCACCAGCGGCTTCTGATTTATACAGGTTGACTGGTTCGAACGCTGATACTTCATCAAGCGGTAGATATCGACGCCCGGCTTGGCCGGATCCATCTCACCCGTCGCCCGGACAACGATACGTGTCGCGTCGATCTGATCGACAACACCCATGCGGCGGGCAGAAATTGCAGCGCCAGAATCGCGCGCCACAATGGCTTCCATGCCAGTCCCCACCAATGGCGCATCGGAACGCACCAGCGGCACAGCCTGACGCTGCATGTTCGAGCCCATCAGAGCGCGGTTCGCGTCGTCGTTCTCAAGGAACGGGATCAACGCTGCCGCAACCGAAACCAGCTGCTTTGGCGAAACATCCATATAATCGACGCGGTCCCGCGGCACCATCACCACATCACCGGCCTGACGGCAGATGACGAGGTCATCAACCAGCATGCCCTTGGCATCGATGACGACATTCGCCTGTGCAACCGAATATTTCTGCTCTTCCATCGCGGAAAGATACGAAACTTCAGCCAACACCTTGCCGTCTTTCACGCGCCGATACGGTGCTTCGATGAAGCCGTATTTATTAACGCGGGCAAAGGTCGCAAGCGAATTGATCAGTCCGATGTTCGGGCCTTCCGGCGTCTCGATCGGGCAGATGCGGCCATAATGGGTCGGATGCACGTCGCGCACTTCAAAGCCCGCACGCTCGCGGGTCAAACCGCCCGGTCCGAGCGCCGAGAGACGGCGCTTATGGGTGATTTCAGAAAGCGGATTGGTCTGATCCATAAACTGTGACAGCTGCGAGGATCCGAAGAATTCGCGCACTGCAGCCGCTGCCGGCTTGGCGTTGATCAAATCCTGCGGCATCGTATTGTCGATTTCAACCGACGACATCCGCTCCTTGATTGCCCGCTCCATACGCAGCAAGCCGAGGCGATACTGATTTTCCATCAATTCGCCAACCGAACGCACGCGGCGGTTACCAAGATGGTCGATACCGTCGATTTCGCCGCGACCATCGCGCAGATCAACCAGCGCCCTTACAACAGACAGAATGTCGTCCTTGCGCAAGACGCGCACGGTATCTTCAACCTGAAGGTCAAGACGCATGTTCATCTTCACGCGGCCGACGGCCGAGAGATCATAACGCTCCGAATCGAAGAACAACGATTGGAACATCGCTTCAGCGGAATCAATTGTTGGCGGCTCGCCCGGACGCATCACGCGATAGATGTCGAACAAGGCATCTTCACGCGAAGAATTCTTGTCCACCGTCAGTGTATTGCGGATATATGGCCCGATGTTGATATGGTCGATATCGAGCACAGGAATTTCTTCAAAGCCGATCTCAATCAAAAACGCCAAGCTCTTGGCGGTGATTTCATCACCAGCTTCAGCGAAAATTTCGCCGGTCTGCGGATTGTACAAATCCTGCGCAATATATTGGCCATATAGGTCATCATCAGACACGCGCAGCGCCTTGATGCCACGTTCCGCCAGAGCGCGCGCCGCGCGCACAGTCAGCTTTTTACCGGCTTCGATCGCCACTTCGCCAGTATCGGCGTCGATGAGGTCAACCGTTGGCTTGACGCCCTTCATACGCTCCGCGTCGTACGGCATCCGCCATCCGCCGACGGTGCCATTGGCCTCGCGCGTGTAAGCTACGGTCTTGTAGAAGGTCGAGAGAATTTCTTCACCGTCCATGCCAAGCGCATAAAGCAGCGAGGTGACAGGGATTTTGCGGCGGCGATCGATACGCGCAAACACGATATCCTTGGCGTCAAACTCAATATCGAGCCATGAACCGCGATACGGAATGATGCGGGCAGCAAACAGCAATTTGCCCGATGAATGGGTCTTGCCCTTATCATGGTCAAAAAACACGCCTGGCGAACGATGCATCTGCGAGACGATGACGCGCTCTGTGCCGTTGACGACAAAGGTGCCGTTCGACGTCATGAACGGCATATCGCCCATATAGACGTCCTGCTCTTTGATGTCCTTGACCGACTTTGCGCCGGTATCCGGATCGACATCAAACACGATCAAGCGCAGCGTCACCTTCAGCGGCGCGGCATAGGTCATGCCCCGCTGGCGGCACTCATCAGTGTCGTATTTAGGAGCTTCAAACTCATATTTGACGAATTCGAGCAATGCATTGCCAGCGAAATCGCCAATCGGGAACACCGACTTGAAAACAGATTGCAGACCCTCATCATTGGCGCGGCCGCCTTTCGGCTCCTTCACCATCAGGAATTGGTCATACGAAGCTTTTTGAACCTCAATCAGGTTCGGCATTTCGGCTACTTCCCGAATATGACCAAAAAACTTACGGACACGTTTGCGGCCAGTGAACGTTTGCGCCATGTCGCTCCTCGCACCTCTTATTTCATCGGCGGACCAAAATGGTCCTGTGCCGGATCACAGCTCTTGCTGCGCGGGGTTCAGCCCCTGATTTTGCCTGCCAACACTGCAGGACTTCAATAATTCAAAGGTTTGACCCGTAAGGTGAGCCAAAGCTTGGAATGAGTGAACGGCCCCGAGAAAATCGGGACCGTTCGGATAACTCGGACAGGCCTGCGGATGCGCAAACCCAATCAAATTACTTGAGGTCGACCTTAGCGCCGACCTTTTCGAGAGTTGCCTTGATCTTGGCAGCTTCGTCCTTGGTGACGGCTTCTTTGACGGCCTTCGGAGCGGCTTCAACCAGATCCTTGGCTTCTTTCAAGCCCAGACCGGTGATGGCGCGAACTTCCTTAATGACTTCGATCTTCTTGTCGCCGACAGCAGTCAGCATAACAGTGAACTCAGTCTGCTCTTCAACAACAGCAGCAGGACCGGCAGCAGCAGCAGCAGGGCCAGCAACAGCAGCGGCAGCAGAAACGCCCCACTTGGTTTCAAGCAACTTGGCAAGATCAGCAGCTTCCAAAACGGTCAATGCTGACAACTCTTCAACGATTTTCTCAAGCTTAGACATATTGATTTCCTTAGATTTGGTTCGGTTCGAACGAATTCGATTGTTTTAGATGGCTCGATTAAGCCGCGTCTTTTTCGGCATAGGCTCCAAACACGCGCGCCAGCTTTCCAGCCGGTGCCGTGGAGAGTTGCGCAATCTTGGTTGCAGGCGACACAAGGAGGCCAAGCAATTTTGCACGCAATTCGTCTAGAGATGGCAAGGTCGCAAGCGCCTTGACACCATCCACATTCAGAGCGGTTGCACCCAGAGCACCACCAAGAATTACGAACTTTTCGAAATCCTTGGCAAAACCTGCGGCAACCTTCGGTGCTGCGACCGGATCATCCGAATAGGCGATCAGGGTCGGGCCTTTCATCAAGGACCCGATGGACGCAACGTCCGTGCCTTCAAGAGCGATTTTAGCGAGACGGTTTTTTGCGACCTTAACGCTTGCGCCAGCCTTGGACATCTGCTTGCGCAGGGTCTGCATCTGGGCAACGGTCAGGCCGGAGTACTGCGCAACGACCACAACTGATGTCGATTTAAAAACATCATGCAGTGTCGAGACGAGTTCTGATTTCTCCGCTCTATCCACTTTGCTCTCTCCGGTTGGCGGGGGGCTCCATCAAGATGATGAAATCCCGCCGTTTGCACATGCCAGCCTTGCGGCCGACTCTCTTGTGCCTGTCCCCGCAGCAGACGCCGTGAAGCGCATACCCGGAAAGATGGTTCGAACCAAACTCAAAGACGTCGGCCTTTAAAAGCCGACACCATAAAACTGGCCTTCTCCGTCTATGCAGACCCCTCAAACCAAACCTTACGGCTTGGCTATTTTGGTAATTAAGCAGGTTGCCCCGCATCTGCAGTCTTGGACAGGACATAGCCGGTCAGGACACGAGGTTAACCCCCGATCCGCCGGCCTATCCACCACATCAGAACGCTTGATATCTCAAAATCACCCTGTGCGGAATTTCAAATGATAAAAACGGCGCGCTCGCGCTGCTTCA
>JANXSV010000338.1 GCA_025356505.1 Methylovirgula sp. | reverse complement strand
GCCTTCCTTATGCGGAGATTCATGCGGGTTTTGGCTTGGCGGGGGCCAATGTGCCGGAATTGGCCGCAGCGTTGCGTGAAATCTCATTTGGTTTTGCGACGGCCCTTCTGGCCTCGGATGCTGAAATCGCCTGTTTTGGCGCGCATGGCGGCAAGGATGGTGCAATCCTTATTTTGGGTACTGGCTCGCAAGGGTTGGCGCTTGTGCAGGGCAAAGTTAAAACGATTGGCGGCTGGGGATTTTTGGTAGGCGATGACGGTTCCGGTGCGCAGCTCGGCCGTTCCGCCATCCGTGCGGCTCTGCGGGCGCACGAGGGTTGGAGCCAGGCCTCTGACCTCAGCCGTGAGATTATGGCGCATTTTGGTGACGATCCGGCAAGGATGGTGATCTGGGCCGCTCAGGCAACCCCGCGTGATTACGGCCAGTTTGCGCCGTGGGTGCTCAGGCAGCATGCGCAAGGGGATGCTCTGGCCAAAGTGCTCATCGCAAAAAGTCTGGCTCACATCTGCGCCATGCTGCAAGGGCTCGCAGCTCTGGGGGCTCGCAATGTCGCTCTCATGGGCGGGCTGGCGCCGTCTTTTGAGCGCCTGCTTCCGCCCGAGATACGCCTCAATCTGGTCGCCCCCGAAGCGGATGCCGTCCACGGCGCTCTGATATTGGCACGGCGGGGCGCTGTCATATGAACCGTCTGCGAGACATGATCGGGGCAAAAACCCTCACCCCCGATAGTCCCATGCCGCTTTATCTCCGGCTTCAAGATGGTTTCAAAGCTGCAATAGCGCGCGGCGAACTCAAACCGCTTGAGGCTTTGCCCGGAGAGCGGGATTTGGCGGAGACTTTCGGCGTCTCTCGCGTCACCATTCGCAAGGCGCTGGCCGGGCTGGTTGATAGCGGACTTCTCAACCAGCGTCAGGGGTCTGGAACTTTTGTGGCGGTTGGCCCCAAGCGGGTAGAACAGGCTTTATCGCGTCTGACATCGTTCAGCGACGATATGCGGCTGCGCGGTCTGGTGCCGAGTGTGCGATGGCTTAAGCGCGAAGTCTCACTTGCCACACCGCAAGAATCCATGAGTCTGTCGCTGTCGCCAAGTGAAACCGTGTGCCGGCTGCGGCGCTTGCGGCTGGCGAATGACACGCCCATGGCAATTGAAACCACGGTGATTTCCACGAGGTATCTGCCAGATCCCTATCGCGTCACGGAGTCGCTCTATGCTGCGCTTGAAGCCCTTGGCGTGCGTCCTGTACGGGCTCTCCAGCGTTTGTCTGCCGCCAATCTCGCCAAAGATGAAGCGCATCTGATGGAAGTTGCACTAGGGTCGGCTGCCTTGACCATAGATCGACTATCGTACCTGGAAAATGGCGCGCCCGTCGAGTTCACCCATTCGTGGTATAGGGGCGATGCGTATGATTTCGTTGCCGAACTTACATTGCGGGCTTCTTGACGTGACCCAGCCTCTGCTCATTGCCACGGCGTGCGAAATTCGCCAGACGCCACACATCATTATTGAATTTCTGGCGTGTCACACTGCCAACTTCATCAAAACCGGCGCGCATCTTCGCGCAGCGAACCTATCTCGCTATCGTCGGGGTCAAGCGTGCGGATTTTCTCCAAGCAACCGAAACCCTGTGACAGGCGGATATCTGCAATGACCATCAAAGCCTTCACCGGCCCGCGTATTTTCAACGGCACAGCGTTTCTCGACGACCACGCCGTGCTTGTGGCCGATGGCAAAATCAGAGACGTGGTGCCTTGCGCCTCGCTTTCGCGGGATATGCCAAGTGTCGAGTTGAGCGGCGGCCTGTTGGTTCCAGGCTTTGTTGATGTACAAGTCAATGGCGGCGGGGGGATTCTATTTAACGATTCGCCAGACCCGCAGTCGCTCATCGGCATGGCCAAGGCACACGCGCGATACGGCACCACCGCGATGTTGCCAACCTATATTACCGACCGTCCGGAGGGCATGTCCGCCGCCATTGCCGCTGCCAAGCAGGTGATGGGGCAGGTTTCAATCGTCGGCCTTCATCTCGAAGGGCCGTTCCTTTCGAAAACACGTAAGGGCGCGCATGATGCGCAACTGATCCGGTCTCTGGATGATTCGGATGTAGATATGCTGCTCGACAGTGGCATTGAAAATCTTTTGCTGACGGTTGCTGCTGAAAATGCCAGCCCGCGCTTGATCGAGCGTCTCAGCAAAGGCGGTGTTACTGTAAGCCTTGGCCATTCGGACGCGGATTTCGATGTGGCCATGGCTGCGGCGGATGCCGGAGCGCGAGGGGTGACACATTTGTTCAACGCCATGTCGCAACTGCAGCACAGGCAGCCTGGACTGGTTGGCGCGGCGCTGGAGCACGGCGGCTTGTGGTGCGGCATCATTCCCGATGGCCATCATGTCCATGCCAGTGCGCTACGCATCGCGCTACGGGCCAAAAGCGCACCCGGGCGTATTTTCATGGTCACGGACGCCATGCCGACAGCGGGACATGACAACGATACTTTCTATCTCAACGGCCGCAAGGTGACCCGGCAGGCGGGGGTTCTGCGCCTTGAAGACGGGACGCTCGCTGGCTCCGACCTGACGATGGAGCAGGCGGTGACTTACGTTACTGAACATCTCGAGGTTCCGCTGGCAGAAGCGCTGCGCATGGCTAGTCTTTATCCAGCACAATTCATGCGCATGGACGCAAAAAAAGGGCGTCTGGCCAAAGGCTATGACGCCGATTTTGTTCACCTAGGCACCGGCCTGAAGGCTCTGGCCACTTTCATTGCCGGCGCTGTTGTATCCTAGTCGCGCTCAGCGGAGGCAGACCACAGGTTAACGCCGCCATCGACGGCATATTTATCAATCTCGGCCAGTTCTGCGGTTGTGAAATCCGGCTTGCCAAGTGCTGCGACACAATCAACGATCTGTTCAGGGCGGCTGGCCCCGATCAGTGCCGATGTGAGACGCTTGCCGCGGAGCACCCACGACAGTGCCATCTGCGCCAGGGTTTGTTCGCGGCGTTTGGCAATGGCGTCCAGCTGGCGAATGCGTTCCAGATTTGCGGCGCTGAGCTGGTGCGGATCCAGCGATTTTCCCTGAGCGGCGCGGCTATCCTTAGGAATACCGCCAAGATATTTATTGGTGAGCAGGCCCTGCGCCAAAGGCGTGAACGCGATACTGCCGATGCCTTC
>JANXSV010000325.1 GCA_025356505.1 Methylovirgula sp. | reverse complement strand
CGCGGCAATTCTGCACATGAGCGGATCTGGCGGACAGAGAGCGGCAAGGCCGAGTTTACCGTACCAACCGTCTTGTCTGCCCTCGGCATCGGCGCTGACGAAGGCCGGTTCCACCTGATTACGATGCGCTCCAACGACCAGTTCAACACCACAATCTACGGCATGGATGATCGGCTTCGTGGAATCAGCGGATCGCGAACGGTGCTATTGATTAATCCTGAGGACATGAAGCGACAAGGGTTGATCAAGGGCGACGTGGTAACGCTCGTCGGTGACGCGGATGATGGTATCCGCCGTACGGTGGAAGGATTAACGGTGACGCCCTTCGACCTTCCTGACAGCTGTCTTGGCGGATATTATCCCGAGATGAATCCACTCATTCCTCTCTGGTATCATGACAAAGCATCGAAGACGCCTGCATCAAAGGGGGTGCCTGTTCGGATCGAGCGCGCCGCGCAGCAAGTTTGACGGAGCGGTGGTGTCAATCAAAACTATTTGTTCTCAGAAATCGGTGCTGGCAGACTAAACAAACTAGTGTCAGAACCCCCAACCCCGGGCAACTTTTACGCCGCACAGATCTGAGGCCACTCGGCAAGAGCGTCTGCCCTAGGTTCTTTGAATACTGTTCTTGAAGTGAGGTTTATTTGTCCATTGAAGTGGTTATGCATGGAGCCATGCAGAGCTGCGAAATTCGCACTCGCCTGAACAGAAGCATCGTTCGCTCGCGGCGTCCAAATGGCTGGTGCGAGTTTTCGACCCGATTGTTCACCAAGTGTGCTGTCAGACTAAAAAAATTAGTCTTGAAAACCCCTACCCCGGCCAGATTTTAGGCCGCGCAGATCTGACGCCACTCGGCAACAGCAGCGCTTCGATGTTCCTTGAATACTTGAAGTGAGGTTTTTTTGTCCGTTGAAGTGATTGTGGATCGAGCCGTGAAGTGCGGCGAACTTCTGCAAAATTCGCCGTGCGGACCTTCGGTTCGCATTCGCCTAAACCGTAACATGGCTCGTTCTCTTCGTCGCAATGGCTGGTGTGAATTCTACGCGCGATTGTTCAACCAGCGCCCAACCTCGCGCTTTCCAATTGCACCCAACGCTTTCTGTGCCGCGCCATAAGAGGCAAGCCCATCCGTCACAATCGTTTCTGTAACGCCGTGCCGTTTCCAGCGATTTTCTAAGGAATTTCGTTACTCGGGTCTTCGGGTTAACGCAGACTTCTTATCCCGACGCTTGGTAAAGTAGCTTTCGATTACTTCACCCTCGTGATCAATAGCCGCCATAGGTAATGTTTCTCGCCAATGATCTTCACAAAGACCTCATCTAAGTGCCAGCACCGGTGCTGGAAATGCCGCATCGCTTGCACCCGTTTACGTCGGATCTCAGCGGCAACTACAGTCCCGAACCGGTTCTACCAAAAGCGCACCGTTTCATGAGTGATGTCGGTACTCCGGTCGTGCAGCAGATCCTCTAAATTACGCAGTGAAAATGGATATCGCACGTACATCATCATTGCCAGGCTGATGATCTGGGGCGATGTTTTGAAATAACGAAAGATGCGGGCGTCAGACATGACCACGATCTTATCGCCATGCCATCAGCCAGCAACCTCAATTTGCCTCTGACAGTGCCCTTTTGTCAACTTAGGCGAAATAGCCTAAGGTGGGCATCAGCATTAGTAGTGTCCGTTATGTCGGGTTTCTCAGGTTCTGTTTAGGTTTAAGCAAAATCGCTTCTCGGCCGTAAAGTCACGGACTTGGTTGCCCGAGTGTTGGAGACCCCCTATAAACCATACGGTTCAAACTTTTTTCTTCGAGTTAGTGTTTGTTTGAGTGATCAGCGCAGGTCGATCCTCTTCGGGCGATATAAGCAAGTCTTGCCCACAGAAGTCGTCATACAGCACCTTCTAAAGCTTTCCGGCTGCGGCAAGAACATGTGCCTCATGGCGGCTGCGGAGGTTTAGCATGGTCCCAACTGCATGTGAAACGCTGGCGTTCTAATTGTCGGTTAGTGCTTTAAAGTTTTAAAGCTTCAAATTACATTTGCGTTTATGCTATTGTGCTCACCTTGACGCAAGCTGATGATCGTGCGGCAATTCTGGTCGGACCGGGTGGGTCATCTCACAAGAATAGCGATTAGAGGAGGTCAGATGCGGACGATACAGAAAAATTTCTCGCGAAAGGCAGCAGTTAAGTCCGAGTGGCGCAAGACAGGCATTTTGATTTTTTTCGGAACGAGTTTGTTCACTAGCAGCTCCGCTTGGTCTGCTGATTTAGTTGTTCCGAGTGCTGCCGCCGTGCGCGCAGGTCTGATGAATTTGCCGCAACGTTTTGAAGCAGCCACTGGTAATCACTTGCGCTTTGAATTTGGCACTGCCGGAACCACGCGGGATAAGGTAACTTCTGGCGCGCCTTTCGATCTTGCGATAGCGCCGCCTGCGCAGATTGCGGATTTGACTAAGCGGGGCTTTCTCGTTGAGGGCAAAGGTGGTCCCCTAGGCACCACAAAGCTAGGTATTGCCGTAAAAATAGGCGCTATAAAACCAGCACTCATATCCCCCGATGACTTCAAGGCGGCTCTTCTAAATGCTGATTCCGTTGGGCTTGCAGACCCCTCCACCGGTGCCACCACTGGCATTTATTTTGCCAAATTACTCACCGAGCTTGGAATTGCTGAGACACTCAAGCTCAAAGTAAAGGTCTATCCTGATGGCAACGGCGCGATGGAAGCGTTGGCTAGAGGCGAAGTTGCTATAGCCGCCGGACAAATCAGCGAAATAATGCCGGTCCCCGGAGTCGAGCTTGTTGCCCCATTGCCCGATGCTATCCAGCTAAAGACAGTCTACGCCGTTGGGCTTTCTGCCAAATCACCGAACCGAGAAGCGGCGGAAAAATTGTTAGAAATCATGGGAAATTCAGAGAGTAAAGCAGCACTTAAAGCGAGCGGCTTTGATGTCCCTTAAATCTGTAGCCGGAATTTCGGTACTTTAAACTAATCAAAGGTATTTGCTCATATTTGCATGCCAACAGCATGAGCTACACGAACATTCGGCAGGTTCCAAATTTGGCCACTTACCGAGCAGACGCTCGTGTTTTCAAAAAATCGCGCTCCCTCCTGACGTAACAGATCTTAGTCCTTGCAAGGTGCATAGTCCCTGACAAGAATCCCCCGGCCATTCGGACGGGGGATTGTAAGGCAAAAAGCTATTTCGCCGGTTCATACACGTGGATTGTGCCATCTCCGCCACCAGAGCCACCAACCGGCACGTAAACGCGACCAGTTTCTTCACTCGAAGCAACCGAATGCGGATTTCCTCCGACCAGCACAATCTTTTGCAACAGAGTATTGGTTTTGGCATCGATCACACCCAGCACAGGCCCACCAGGCTGATTGCGAGATCCGGTATAGTACTGGTCGTTTTTTGCGTTGTAATCAACCATATCTGCCGCACCGATCCCTGGAACAACAGCTACTACGGCGCCAGTCTTGCTGTCCATGATGGTGATAACCGGTGGCATGTCATCTTTGCCATCGGCACCGCAGCCAAGGATAAAATTGCCGTCCTTGCCGAACGCAAGGCCAGCCGGATGACAGTTTTCAACTGGAATCATTTTTACTAATTTGGCCGTCTTGGGATCAATCACTGCGACACCGCCCTTTTTAGGATCTTTGCCAAGTTGAGGAATGGCCATGTAGAACATGCCATCGGCAGCATTGTACTGTGGCTGTTCCGCGCCATCGCCAGCGTCGTCAAATACAACCTTCCCGATTATTTTACGGTCACCATTGGTTGAAATCAACGTGGCAAAGGGCGGTTCTTCGGCATTGTTTACGCCGATAAAAACTTTGTCTTTTGGGTCAAAGGCCATCTCGTCCAGCCGAGTCTTGCCGCCGGTACTAATTGTCGCCGTAATTTTAAGAGTGGCCGGATCCACCACCTTTACAGTGCTGTCGCCATCTCCGACCCACACCTCATTGCCTACAAGTACGACACCATCTGGCCCAGAGGTGTCGTTGTTAGGCTTGTCATTTTTCATGGTAACGCCAACGAAACCAGGCACTCGATCAACAAATTTGTCGGTCTTAGTGTCGAAAATATCCAAGGACTTGTTGCTACGATCCGCAAAATACAGTCGGCCTGTCGCCTGATCCACGAAACTGATGTCAAAATTTGTTAACTTTTGACCAGGAATTTCGATTGCTCCAACCTGTTTAAGTTCACCCGCCCATACTGGATTTATTGCTAGTACCGTAGTGCTTGCAAGCATTATCATTTTGAAATTTCGCATTCTGCTCTCCCTGTAGATATAGTGTTTCCCGCCCGGTGTCCTTGACATGATATTTCAGTTGACCACGCTCGTTTTTCTGGTCCGTAGAGAATTTGTCGGCATGCCAATTGACGAGCTACTTTAGTTTATCGCTTCGTACACAGCGCGTCACCCCTATTCGCAAACTGGCGCACAAGCTCTTCTGCGTAAATTCACGATGACGAGTCAGCAAAGAGATTTGAACTTCCGCCCTTTCCTTAGCCCGTAACAAAACCCTACCTCCGCCGGTTCTAAACATGGGTTCACTTCATTCGCATTGACCGAATAATACAAAGACCGCGAACCGGTCTTCGACATTCTCCAGCCGTTCTAAGGCATTTGAAGCAGTCATAGCCGTCTAGAAATAGGCATGCTGACAGAGATCACACATGCTACAACTTTGTTCTAAGACTTCTCTTGTGATCGGGGCGAAGGTGCTGGCAGTTCCTACGTTTGCAATCAGGCGAACGGCTCGTTTGGCCTGATTGGGATCGATTTCACCAGCCAATTGTCCCTCAGCTTCTTCACATTTTACGGGGGCGAGTTTGAGCGAGGGTCGCGTGAAGACTGTTCTTGCCTTGCCTTTATTGCGACAGGCGAGACGCTAGGCTTGGACTCTCTCGGATCAACGCGGATATACAAACTCCACGGTCAATCCGCTCTGTCGGTCGGTTCTCTGCCTTGGCGCTGCCTACCTCTGGTCTAGTGCGCCATTGTAGACATTTACTTCTGGACATCGCTTTGTAGCCAAAATGATACCCACTACTTGGCCGGGTGCAAGCGCAACACTATGAATACTCGCGTACGGGGGGGGGATGATATCGCCGATTTATCGTAGTAGTTCAGTAGGTTGTGATCATTTGCAAACGGCGACGACAGACAGAAAGGTGCCCCTTTCCCGGCCTAAATCAAATTTACGGTCTCTCTATTTGATAGTGTGTTTCTATAAATAATCAGGCGGATAACAGACCAACATTTTGGTTGGCTAGGGCCGGATGTGGACCGACGATATTAGCCGCCAGGGGTCTCTTGAGTACCTCGCGCGATAGCCTGAAGTTTACAAAATGCCGTCATTGTTTTTTTGACATCGACGAAGCGAGACAATAGGAGCGAAAACATGGTGCCCGCGGCCGAGCATCTGGCGGCGAGCTCATCGGAATTCAGTGACGCGCATAGGTCTTCAGCGCCACCAATTGCCCGAGGGTTTTAAGCCCTCCCGTGGGTGCTGTCAGACTAAACAAATTAGTCTCAGAAACCCCGACCCCAGCCAGATTTTAGGCCGCGCAGATCTGACGCCACTCGGCAAGAGCCGCGCTGCGATGTTCCTTGAATACTGTTCGTGAAGTGAGGTTTCTTTGTCCGTTGAAGTGGTTGTGGATCGAGCCGTGAAGGGCGGCGAATTTCTGCAAACTTCGCATTCGCCTAAACCGCAACATCGCTCGTTCTCTTCGT
>JANXSV010000320.1 GCA_025356505.1 Methylovirgula sp. | reverse complement strand
GCTGCTGGAAAAGTCAGAGCTGCAAATGCCGCCCATCGCGCGTATTGCACATTTTCCAAACCTGTCGGCAACGGCGCTGGACGGCTTTCCGTTTTCAACCAGCGGAGCACCAACCCGGCTATACATGCCCAAGCATGATGCCCCCACCATCTCCGCCGCTGCGACATTTATCGTACGCGCTGCGGGCAATGGACGCCGCCTGATTCAGGTGAGCACAGTGTTCAACCGCAACGACATTCATGACAATTCCGCCATTATTGTCGGCGCGATTAATGATCTGCCCGGCGATATGGTCGATTTTCTCGGTGTAGACCCTGCCGCTCTCAAAAGTTCTTGGTCGCGTGCCGCGCTTGAAAAGGCCAGTATTGCGCTGGACCCGGGCGAATTGGCCGATGGGGCTACCGCAGCCAAAACTATGGCAGGAAAGGGCGAAAACCCGAACTCTCCTGCTGTCAGGCAAAAGGCAGCGCTGCAGAAACAGGCTCAGCCCAAAATCGCCGACAGCGACCTCTACAGCCAGTGGTCAGGCGAGGTCAAAACCGTTTCTTGGAACTGGACGACACCGGCCTTCATCGACGGTGGCATTCGCGCTATCAAAACCATCGTCTCGAACACACTTGCCACCTTCAGAACCAGCGACGATGCCTATGCCCCTGACAGCAAATCCCGCGTGGTCATCGCGCAACATCGCGGGCCAAACGGCGGCGGCAAAACCTGGACCTTGATCACGGCACCAAACTCAGAACTGCTTGCAAGGACGATGCGGGATTTTACCGCTCCATCGGTCTGGAACCAGATGGACGGTGCGATAACCACCTATGATCCTAAAAACAATGTGGTCTATGCCATCCAGCCGGAGGTTGACGGCTATTTTATCAAGACCGCACCTCTCAACCCCGCAAACTTGAGGTTGGTCACCGCAGGCTGGCTCTCGAACAACGTGGTCTTTTATGCCCTCGGCTTCCTCGTTCTGGCGCTTGGACTTGGTATCACCACAAATATTGTAGTTCGCCGAAGCGGGACACAGCACTGATGCGTAAATTACAGATTTTGTCTGCCGCCACTCTCGTCGCGATGGGAACCGCCCTGATCAGCACCGCCTCTGCGGGAACAGCCCCGCTCGCCGATGCCAGTGTTGGTTCAGATATGGTGCAGACAGTGGCCTTGAAACCAACCTTGGACGCGACCCGCATGGTGCTGTCCCGCGAAATCTGGGATCTCTACAAGGCCAAATTCATCACGGCTGAGGGCCGCATTGTTGATAATGACAATGGTGATGTCAGCCACTCGGAAGGGCAGGGTTATGGCCTGTTGCTTGCCGCCTTCGCCGATGATCAGGAAACGTTCCAAAGAGTGTGGCGCTGGACGGCCAAGGAGCTCTACATCCGCAATGACAATCTGGCGGCATGGCGTTGGAAGCCGAACGAAACCCCGCATGTGCAAGATCGCAATAACGCCAGCGACGGCGACCTCCTGATTGCCTGGGCGCTGGCGGAAGCTGCGACGCGCTGGAAAGTTCCCGAGTACCGCGCAAATGCCCATAAAATCGCTCTCGATGTCGGGCGTCTGGCCACAAGCTCGAACAGCATTGGCCGCATCATATCGCCGGGTGTTAACGGATTTGGTGCCAAGGACATGAAGGACGGGCCTGTGGTCAACCTGTCCTACTGGGTTTTTCCGGCGATTGACTTTCTCAAGTCCGTTGCACCGGAAATTGATTGGGTTTCCATCAAGCAAAGTGGACTGAAACTGCTGAAAGCCACCAGCACAGGCCCGTCCCGCTTGCCGCCGGACTGGCTTTCATTGGCCGATAACACGGTTGCGCCCGCCAAAAATTTTCCGGCGCGCTTTAGCTATGACGCCATCCGCATACCGCTCTATCTGGCGTGGGGCGGCACCATCGATCGTGAAACGCTGGGTGTTTTCAACCAGACTTGGAGCAGCCTGCCCGATTCACGGCCTAATGTGGTCGATGTCAGCAATGGTCAAGCTGCAGAAAGCCTGAGTGATCCCGGCTATCAGGCTGTAGTAGCGCTTACGCGATGCGCAACGGAAGGTGTGAAATTTCCCGTAGAGTTAATGAATGTGAAACCTGAACATTACTATCCTGCGACATTGCAGATTCTTTCATTGCTGATTGCGGGCAACAGGTATTCAAAATGTTTCTAAGACTGGTCGGTTTTGCCATGTTGACGGCGGGGATAACCTCCGCAGTCCATGCAGAGCCACGCTCTCTCGATGCTAAAGCCGCTCCGGCGCTCGAGCAAAAGCCAATTGCTGCGCCCGTTGCGGGCACATCGGCAGGCGTGAAGTCCGCTTTGCCCTATGCCAATATTTTGCAGGCACCTTTGTTCAAAACATCGGATCCGGCCAACACCGAAGCCAAGATCGATGAAAGCGCTTTGCGCTACTACGCGGCCCAGAAAAATAAAAAGCGGGTCGACGCTGAAATTCGCCGTCTCAAGGCGCTTTATTCCAACTGGAATGTCCCCAACGACCTTTATGGCAAAGCCGGAACCGGCACTGACGAGCAGGCGCTCTGGGATTTATTTGCCACCGGCGACATGCTGGCATTACGCGCCGCCGTTAATGATCGGATGCACCGTGAGGTGGGATGGGCGCCGAGCCGCGACCTGACACGCAAGATTGAACGTCAGGACGCCATCAACAAGCTCGTTCTGGAATCAAACGGGCAGCACTGGACAAAAGTTGTCGAGCTCGCCGATGCAGAACCAAGCGTATTGACCTGCAACTCCATTGATGCCGATTGGCGTGTGGCAGAGGCCTTTGCACGCCTCGATGTGCCGACGCGCACCTTCGATATTTACCGCGCGATCCTAACCTCCTGCGTCGATAAGGACGAGCGCCTCGCCACAGTGCGCAAATCCATCACCTATCTCGCAACGGCCGACGTCAAGGTGCTGATAGGGTTGGGTGAACACCGCGCTGACGGCAGCAACGAATTTGAAGTCGTCAAAATCGATCTCATGCGCGCACGCTTCAACAATATTGCGGCCGGACTTGCGCCAGATGACCTTCTCCCCGAAGAACTCAAAATATTTGCCGCCAGCGCGACCAAAACCCGAAATGCTGACGATGTCTCGCTGCTTGGCTGGTATTGGTTTTCAAAGCAAAAATGGCCGGATGCGGACAAATGGTTCCAACTTGGTCTCGAAATTATTGACACGGGCAAGCTGCCCATCGATGCCAAGCTGGCCGAAGGACATGCACTAAGCTTGCGCAATTTGGGAGATACGGCAGGCGCGAAAGCCTTCGCCTATGATTGGCGCGATAAGGCGAAAAACCTCCGCGATATTTATGTTGGGCTTTCTGTCGAAGAACTCACCAGAACCTCGCCCCTGCCGACAATTTCGGATGCGGATATCAAGCAGTTTCTGGATTTGATTACCCTCGACACCAATCCGGACGGTGCGCAGGCCATGGCTTGGTACCACTATAACAAAAAAGTCTGGGGCGAGGCAGCAAACTGGTTCATGACCGCAATCGATTGGTCTGAAGCGTCTAAAAAGACAGCTCTGGTGACGGAAAAGACCATTGAGGGCTATGCGCTTTCCTTGCAGAATATGGGTCGGCTGGAGGAAGCTGAATCTGTAGCCTACGCCGCAATTGAGCGCGGGCCGGACATCCGCCGCCTCTACGTCAACATCATGAATGACGAGTTGAATAAAACACCAATCATGGAGATCACGCAAAACCGGCTGGATCGCTTTGGAGTGATCGTCAATACGGAGCATTCGCCAACCGGCGCGCAGGCTCTGGCGTGGTATTATCAGCGCAATAGAGCCTTTGCCAATGCCGTCGATTGGTTCAAGCTTGCGGTTTCATGGTCTCCGGACGGCGGCGATGCCAAGATCAACGAAGGTTATGCGCTTGCTTTAAAGGGCATTGATCATTGGGCGGAAGCCGAAGAGGTCGCCTACGCCTGGCGGGATCGTGCACCAAACATGCGCGCCATTTACTTCGGCTTCGTCATCGACCAGATGAACAACCCGCAATTTGTCGATAAGATGACAGAACCGCGTGTGCAGCGCTTTGAAGGCGTCGTCCTGCAAGATCGCTCGGACGATGGCGCGCAGGCGCTTGGCTGGTTCCGTTACGGACAAAAGGGTCAGGGCTTTGGCGTCAACTGGTTCAAGCTTGCTCTAGAATGGTCGCCCGAACGCCGGAAAGATCCAAAAACCAACGAAGGCTATGCCGCGTCATTGCGCCTCGTCGGCCGCCTCAGCGAGGCGGAAGCTGTTGCTTATCCCTTTGTGACAGTTACAGAGCTGATGAAAAAGCTTTACGTGCAGATCGTCGTTGAGGAATTGACCCACGACAATCCGCCCGAGCCGGTTCCTGAGCCGCGTATTACAAACTTTGTAGCGGTTATCGCGCCTGATATGAACCCGCTCGGCGCACAGGCGCTGGGTTGGTACCGGCTTGAGCGTCATGAAAATGTAGACGCGGTGAAATGGTTTCGCGATGCTTTGGACTGGTGGCCTGCGCAGGACTCTCTCAAACATGCGGATCAAAAAACGTTTGAGGATTACAAGTCGCTTCTGGCCCGGCTGGTGCTGATCCATGAGGCCTATCGCAAGAGCCCGCGCGCCTACACCAGCACTGCAACGTTACAGGGCCGAGATCTGCAATCTTACGTTGATACCATCGAGGGTTACGCGAAAACCATGGAAGGTTACGCGCTATCGTTGCGCGACGCCGGAGATTTTAGCGCGGCGGAAACGATTGCCTATTCGTGGCGGGATCGCTCGCCCGGCATGCGCGACTTGTTCCTTGATATAGCCGTAAGTGAGCTCACGCGCGACAATTCGTCGGTGGTTATCGAACCCGAACGGATGAGCCGCTTCGTGGTACTGATTGAGTCTGTACACTCGATTGCAGGCGCGCAAGCGCTTGCGTGGCACGCATCTGCCCGCAAACAATGGCAGGTCGCTGCGAACTGGTTCAAAGTTTCCATGGATTGGTCCGCAAACACCACTCAGGAGAAAAATATCGATCCGAAGGTGGCCGAAGGTTATGTTTCAGCCCTTCGCAATCTTGGCCAGCTTGATCAGGCCGAGAAAATCGCCACGGACTGGCGCGACCGTTCACCCGCGCTGCGACGTGTTTACATTGATATTGCGCTTGAGCAGATACGGCAGCTCAAGCCTGGATCTGCTTTTCCGGCTGACCGGTTGAGCCGCCTTACGTCTGCGATTGCGGTTGATAAAACCGCAGCAAGTGCGCAGTCGCTTGGATGGTATCTTTACGCGCAAAAAGACTATGAGAACGCACTCGGCTGGTTCAAATCCGCCGGAATGTGGACCCCGGACGGCAAGGGCGATGCCAAGAGCGTGGAAGGCTATGCCACAGTTCTCAAAGCGCTCGGACGAACCACTGAAGCCGTGGCTCTCGCCTTTGATTGGCGCAATAAATCGCCTGAGATGCAGCAGCTCTATCTGAGCTCGATGGTTGAATCCCTCACCAAAGATACCAAGGGCGAGCAGATTTCCGAAGACCAGCTGGCCAGCTTCGCCGAGACAGTCAACACAACGCGCTCGGCATTGGGCGCGCAGGCCTTGGGCTGGTATCGTTTTGGCCAGAAAAGTCATGGTTTTGCGGTTAATTGGTTCAAGGCCAGCATTGAATGGTCGCAAAATGGCAAAGCCGATGCCAAAACTAACGAGGGCTATGCCTCCGCGTTGCGCTCCATCGGGCGTTTGGCAGAAGCCGAAAACGTCGTCTATCCCTGGGTCGCCAGCAACGTGGCCATGCAGACTCTATATGTGAATATCGTCGTCGAAGAAATGACCAAGGATGCGCCGCCGGAGCCGGTCGCAGATGCGCGCATTGCTCAGTTTATCAACGTCATCACCCCAATGAAATCCGCGCTCGGAGCTCAAGCGCTCGGCTGGTATCGGCATGAGCGACATGAGGATCCGGATGGCGCCATCTGGTTCAAAAATGCGCTAGACTGGTGGCCAAATTCGGTCGCCGCGACGCAGAAGTTGCGGTTCGTCGAAGATTATCAGCCTATTTTAGGAAAATTGGCGCTCACCCACGAAAATTATACACGTACTCCGCGGGCTTTTTCGGCGCTCTCGCTCACCTCCGACAAAAACACGGCGGAATATGTCCTAACCCAGGAAGGCCTTGCCAAAACTTGGGAGGGCTATGCCTTAACCCTGCGTGCTACCGGGCATTTGCTCGAGGCCGAGCAGATCGCGTTTGATTGGCGCGACAAGTGGGCAAGCCTGCGCCATCTCTATATCGACATGGCAGTGGCTGCTCTTGGAAATGCCAGCGACGCTGTGATCGAACCGGAGCGGTTTGGCCGCTTCCGCCAGATCGTCGAAACTGATCATTCGGTCAGCGGCGCACAGGCCATCGCTTGGTATAGCAACGCGCATAAGGACTACCCGGAAGCCTCAAATTGGTTCCGTACGGCTTTGTCATGGCGGCCTGCGGACGCAGATACCAAAGCTGATCCGAAAGTGGACGCCAAGCTTTACGAAGGCTATGTCATCGCGCTACGCGGCGAGCAGAAATTTGACGAGGCCTTCAACATTGCCAACCAGTTCCGCGACAAATCACCGGAGTTGAAAAAGCAGTTCCTGAAGGCTGCGAGCGATATGTTGCAAAACAGCAAGACTGCAGACCCTGTGTCGACAGCGATGCTGGAACAACTGACAAAATCGGCCTCAACTGAAAAATCAATTGAAACGGCGCAGTCGCTCGGCTGGTATTATTATGGTCAAAAGGACTTTGTGACAGCCCAGCTTTGGTTCAAAAATGCCATGTCGTGGGCGCCCGAGGGCAAGCTGGACGCTAAGGCTATCGAAGGCATGGCACTCGCGATGCGGTCGAGCAACAAAGCATCCGAGGCTCTGGATTTCGCTTATGAAATGCGCGACAAAGCCAGCAATATGCGCGAACTTTATATCGAGTTGGTAGCAGATACGCTCTCTAAAGAAGGTGCCGCCGCAAAAATCAGCGCGGAAACCATTACAAAAACCACTGGAATCGTCACCGCCGACCACAATAGCAAAGGCGCACTGGCGCTGGCTTGGTATCGTTTGGGACGCAAGGACTATGCAGTTGCGGCGGAAATGTTCAAAAACAGCATTGTTTGGTCAACTGATGGCAAGGGTGATGTCAAAGCCTCAGAGGGCTATGCGCGGGCCTTGCGTGCGCTCGGTCGCTATGACGAAGCCGAAACAGTGGTGCTTGGCTGGTACGAAGATAATGACGCGATGCGCAGCCTCTATATTGAAATCATTTCCGAAAAGCTGTCGAGGTCAACGTCGGTTTATGCCGCAAATGAAGAGTCGTTGCGCCGCTTCGCTTCGGCTGTAACGCGCGATTCCTCAGCCAATGGCGCGCAGGCGCTGGCATGGTATTCCTTAAATATTGGCCAGGTGCGCCCGGCCGTTGCCTGGTTCGAAAAATCGATGAGTTTCGAGCCAAGCGAAGGCAGCGCTCTGGGTCTTGCGCTCTCTTATAAGCGGTTGAACGACCGCAACAATTATATGCGCATTATCGAGACTTATCGTGACCGCTATCCCAAAGTGGCCGATCTGATGCCGGCCAGTTATGCGCCCGGTCGTGACTCTTATATGCAGCAGCCGATGCCGATGGATCAGCAATATGTGCAACCGCGCCGACAACGCTCGCCAAAGCCGGTCAGCCAGCATGCCGCGCCGGTCAGTATAGAGCCAACCGGTTCGGTGGGCGGATCCTCGCGTTCGATCGGGGCTGCATTGTCCAAAAAAGACTATGGCACGTGTCTGAGCACTGCCGACGCTCTTGAGGCCTCCGGCCGTCTCAGCGCTGCGGATGCGGCAAATAAGGGCTGGTGCCTGTTGAACATGGGCCGCCCGCAGGAAGCTGCCGCCTCCTTTGACCGTGGGCTGCAAGGCGGCTTGGCCGGACGCCAGCGGGACGATGCCGCTTACGGAAAATCAATGGCTTTGTTAAAAAATGGAGCAACTGCGGAAGCCGGAGCCGCTGCTCAGCAAGGCAATCTTGACCCAGAGCGCCGCAATCAGCTTGGTGTCGAAGCCCTGGCGCAACAGGCGCGCGCCGCCTACAAAGTTGAAAATTTCGCCCAGACAGTGGAAATCCTCAACCGCCGCAGTGCATTTGCGCAGGAAACGCGTGATTTGATGATGCTGCGCGGCTGGTCCCTGTTGAAACTTGGCCAATATGATACCGCCAAGCGTATTTTCCAGACCGTGGACACGCAAATGTCCACCGCCGAATCCCAAGCGGGAATCACGGTTGCCAATCGTGCGCTGTCAGGCAAATAGCAGGTCGAAAAGCTCTATTAACCTATTGCAAAGGTTAATAGAAAGAACATTGCGGTTAACGCATTCAGCTTCCCGAACGTTTTAAGACGTTAAACAATATTCGCTAGCATTTTAAGTGTTGTTAGGCGTGTTGTGTCCAATGTTAGGCGTTGTAATGAAGTTGCGTGTTTCCGCTACCTTTTCTCTGACTGCGCTCTTGGTAGGGTGCGCCGTATCGCAGCAAACAAGTGGCCCCAATGCCAGTTCGGAGCCGGAGGCCAGCTTGGCTTCGCCAGCCCGAGCTCTGGCCTGGCTTCCGCCGCAGGCAGGTAAAGTTGTTTCAGTTCTCGAGCAGCGCCGGGCCAATGGTGTGGTTCAGGACATCATTCTGAGCGGTGATGCCGCGGTCTATGGCGAAAATAAAATCACGGTCACCGCGCTTTCCGGTCCGGAATTGCCGGGAAAATATTCCATTCCCAATCAAGCCGACGTTGCGCAGGTAAGCGAAAGCGAAATTGCACAGGAGCTCGAAGATAAGTTCTCCAATATGAAAATGGGCATAGGCGATACACTCGAACGCAACTTTTACGGACCATTCGGCTACGCCGTGGGCACGCAGGGCAAGGTTGGCTGCATGTATGCCTGGCAGACAATTGGCCGCTCTGAGCCGAAGAAACTTTTCGATGCTGCGCCACCCGCGACCCCGCCAACCTCCATCCGCGTCAAATTATGCCGCGCTGGAGCCAATCCGATGGCTTTTGTGAGCCTGATGCGGCAAATGGCAATAGGCACAGCTGCACCAGTGAGCGCCGCGCCCGGCGTCGCTTATGGTGCAGTGCCAATGTATAATACGCCTGGCTACGGCGCGAGCGACGCGCTGGCGGCATCTGGTCTTGCCGGTTACGGCGGTGGATATGGGATGCCGGGCTACGGAGCCCCGCCTCAATATAATATGGCTATGGCCACTCCCGGCTATGGGCAAGGCCCTGCTGCAGCGCAGGCGGCCGCCGGTTACAACGGCTTTCCCGCATCGGCATTTGGCGGCCAGGCTGCTGTGCCTAAAGTTCATCCCGTGCGCAAAGCTAGGAAATACGCCTCAAGACGGCGCAATCGTCCCGCCTTTGCAGCCTCAGAGCCGCATGTCACTACCCCGACTTTGAACATACCTATGCCTGATGGGGCGGGGGCCTCGTACAGCCCTGTTCCGCAAGCC
>JANXSV010000317.1 GCA_025356505.1 Methylovirgula sp. | reverse complement strand
GGCGCCCGACATTTAACCCTTTGATAGCCCATGTCGCTGATCTGGCCGCGGCGCAACGCGAGGGTGCATTTGGTGCGGACGCATTGGCGCTGGCACGAGCGTTTTGGCCCGGGCCGCTGACTTTGGTAGTGCCGGTCGCGGCAAGTTGCAGTGTCAGCGATCTGGCGCGGGCAGGGCTTGCCAGCGTTGCTTTGCGGGTTCCCTCACACCCGATTGCGCGGGCATTAATTGCTTTGGCAGGGCGGCCAATTGCGGCTCCCTCCGCCAATATTTCCGGGCATGTCAGCCCGACGCTTGCGGCTCACGTTTTGGCGGACCTCGATGGCCGCATCGATATGATTCTTGATGGCGGCGCGTGTGATGTCGGGGTGGAATCGACAATCTGCGCCTGTTTGGGGGGCGGAGTGCATCTGCTGCGCGCGGGGGCGGTTACACGCGCCATGATCGAGCAGGTTCTTGGCCGCAAGCTTGAAACGCAGGCGCAGGCACAAGGCGCGCAGCCGGTCGCGCCGGGGCAATTGCTGTCGCATTATGCGCCAAGGGCACGCGTGCGGCTTGAGGCAATGCACAAAGTTGAGGGCGAAGTATTCCTCGATTTTGGCGCCAGCATGCGCGGTGCGGCGCTGGATTTGTCGCCGCGCGGCGATTTGGGCGAGGCCGCCGCCAACTTGTTTGCTGCGCTGCGCCAGCTTGACGCTTTGGGCAGCGCCACGATTGCCGTTGCGCCGATCCCGTATCACGGCTTGGGCGAGGCCATCAACGAAAGATTGCAGCGGGCGGCGGCGGGACGCTGAAGCGCAGTGCATTTGAAATTGGAGATAGGTATTATGGCGTTTCAGACTTTTGAAGATGAGAGTTGCGCACATGAGGGCAAAGGCCGCGCGGCCGCTTTGCGGGCTGAAATGCTGCGTCAAGGCGTGGATGGATTTATCGTGCCGCGCGCCGATGAACATCAAAACGAATATGTAGCGCCGCATGCCGAGCGTTTGAAATGGCTGACCGGCTTTTCCGGCTCGGCCGGACTGGCTATTGTGCTTGGCGAAACCGCCGCCATTTTTGTCGATGGACGATACACTGTGCAGGTGCGCGAGCAGGTCGACCTGTCGGTGTTTGAGTATCAACACTTGATCGACGCGCCTGCTGAAGTCTGGGTCGCGGCGCATCTCAAGTCCGGGCAGAAGCTGGCCTATGATGCGATGTTGCTGACGCCGCGCATGGTTGAGCGTTTTGCCAAAGCCTGCAGCAGCGTTGGGGCGACGCTGGTGGATCGGCCAAACCTGATTGACCGGATCTGGAACGGGCCGGAATTGCCCCAAGCCAAGCTATCGCTTTATCCAGAGGCGCTGGCGGGCGAGACGGCTGCGTCCAAAATCGCATGTGTCCAAGCTGCGCTGGTTCAGGCAGGGCGCGATGCGCTGGTGGTTTCAGACGCGCACAATGTCGCGTGGGTGTTCAATATCCGCGGCGGTGACATTTCGCATACGCCGATTCCACTTTGTTTTGCACTCATTCCGGCAAAGGGTGCGGCCAAGCTGTTTGTCGATGCGCGCAAGGTGCCCGACGTGGTTTCTAAATCATTGGCGGGGCTGGTCGAGATCTGCCCGCCTTCAACGCTGAATGCTGTCCTTGAAGCCGAGGCAGTCGCGGGGCATCGCGTAAGGCTTGATGCCGCCACTGCACCGGCAAAATTTGGCCAGATTCTGGCTGGCTTGGCGGATACCGGCGCGGACCCGATTGCCCTGATGAAAGCCAAAAAAAACGCCACGGAGTTGAAAAACACCCGCAAAGCCCATTTGCGCGACGCGGCAGCTTTGGCGAATTTTTTATGCTGGTTTGACGGTGCCGCGCCACGTTTGCAGGAAACCGAAATTTCGGCAGCAAAAGCATTGGAAGGGTTCCGCCGCGCAACCGGCAAGCTGAAAGATGTTTCCTTCCCCAGCATCGCGGGGGCTGGCCCAAATGCGGCAATTCCGCATTACCGTGTTTCGGAAGCCTCCAATCGCAAGATCGGTAAAGGCATTTTCCTGATCGATTCCGGCGCGCAATATATTGATGGCACAACGGACATCACGCGCACGCTCTGCGTGGGTTCGGTCACGCCGGAGATGCGTGATCGATTTACCCGCGTTTTGAAGGGTCATATTGCCATAGCGCGGGTGGTATTTCCCAAAGGCACGTCGGGCGCGCAAATCGATGCGCTGGCGCGTCATGCTCTGTGGCAGGCAGGCCTCGATTTCGACCATGGAACCGGGCATGGCGTCGGGGTTTATCTCTCGGTGCATGAAGGGCCGCAACGTATTTCAAAGCTCGGCACGGTGCCTTTGCAGGAGGGTATGATCCTCTCGAACGAGCCGGGCTATTACAAGGCCGGGGCTTGGGGCATCCGCATCGAAAACCTGATTGTCGTGGAAAGGCGCAAGATCAAGGGTGCCGAGCGCGAGATGTTCGGCTTCGAAACGATATCTTTTGCGCCAATTGATTTACGGTTGGTGGAAGTTGGCCTGCTGGACGAAATCGAGACGGCATGGCTCAATACCTACCACGCGGCGGTCTTGGCCAAGGTCGGTGGGAAGGTTTCGCAAGAGGTTCGTGTCTGGCTGGAAAATGCAACGCGGGCGATTTAACCGTGCTTAACAGAACAGCACCTGCGCGCAATTAACGGAGCTATTCGCTTTGTTGCGGGCTGCCAATCCCCGCTATCCCGCAACCCGTGCGAGCCAGTCCTCTTCAGAAATCACCTCTATGCCCAAGGTCTGCGCTTGCGTGAGCTTGGAGCCTGCGCCCGGGCCTGCGACAACGAGATCGGTCTTTTTGGATACGGACCCGGAAACTTTTGCTCCCAGACGCTCGGCCATGGCCTTGGCTTCATCGCGGCTCATGCGCTCCAGCGCGCCGGTGA
>JANXSV010000295.1 GCA_025356505.1 Methylovirgula sp. | reverse complement strand
CTCAATTCGCTCGATATTCGAACGCTTCGCATGCTTTCATATCTGTTGGAGAGCTGTAGCATCACCCGCACGGGTGAAACATTTGGCTTGAGCCAGCCGGCTGCGAGCCGCATTGTGGCGCGGTTGCGTGATGTGATTGCTGACCCGCTGCTTGTGCGCACCCGGCGGGGATATGTATGCACGCCGCGAGCGGTTCAATTGAAAGATCAACTTGCAATAGCATTGCGGGATCTTGAGCAGGCCTTAAAGCCAGATGTGTTTGAACCGGCTTCCACGCGCCGCGTATTTCGAATTGCAACCACTGACTATGGAGCGATGAGCGTGCTTACGCCGATGATGCCCAAATTGGTTCAGCAGTCGCCTCTGGCGCGGGTTGATGTCGTGCCATGGAGCGCGAACACTTTGGAACAGTTGGCCAAGGGTGGTCTTGACGTTGCCTTATACGCTGATGCCGATTTGCCTCCTGATTTTCATCACAAGGAGCTCTTCACAGAAACCTACGCCTTTTTAATGCGAAACGGACATGAAGCCGCAGAACATTTGCCCAAAAAGGTCGGAATTGCCGATCTGCAGGCCCTTTCCAAAAATTCCCAAGTTTTCATAATGTACCCCATGGATCAACAAACCTATGCAGACGATCCGTTTGAGTGGCATGGCCTGACGCCAAACCATGTATCGATGCGGACGCCGTATTTCATGTCAACGCCGTGGATCGTGGCAGAAACGGATTTGCTGATGATGGTGCCATTGCGGGCGGCGCGGCGGATGGCGAATTTAGCTGGCCTATCGCTGTTTGAGCTTGATGACACCGTTGGCAGCTTTTCTTACCGGTTGATTTGGCACGAACGGGTAGAAAAAGATGCAGGCATCCTCTGGCTGCGCGACCTCATCGACAGTAGCGTATGACCTAGCCAAACCGCTTTTCGATATAAGTCTCTACGATGGTCTTGAATTCCGCGCCGATGTTGGGGCCGCGCAGCGTCATGGCTTTTTCGCCATCGATGAATACCGGCGCGGTCGGGGTTTCGCCGGTGCCCGGCAAGGAGATGCCGATGTCGGCGTGTTTCGATTCGCCGGGGCCGTTGACGATGCAGCCCATCACCGCGACGTTGAGATTTTCCACTCCGATATATTTCTCTTTCCACACCGGCATTGAGTCGCGGATGTGGTTTTGAATATCGCGTGCAAGCTCCTGAAACACTGTGGAGGTGGTACGGCCGCAGCCGGGGCATGCCGCAACCAGCGGCACAAATGTGCGGAAACCCATGGTTTGGAGCAGCTCCTGCGCCACCTTCACTTCGAGGGTGCGGTCGCCGTTCGGCTCGGGTGTGAGCGAAATGCGGATTGTGTCGCCGATGCCGTCTTGCATCAACACGCCGAGGGCCGCGCTGGAGGCGACGATGCCTTTTGAGCCCATGCCCGCCTCGGTGAGGCCGAGGTGGATGGCATAATCCGCCCGCCGCGCCAGCATGCGGTAAACCGCGATAAGGTCCTGCACGCCGGACACCTTGGCGCTGAGAATGATACGGTTTTTCGGCAGGCCAATCTCAACTGCGCGGTCAGCGGAAAATACCGCCGATTGCACCATGGCTTCGCGGGTGACGGCCCGGGCATCGACGGGGTTTGCAGATGCAGCGTTTTCATCCATCAGGCGGGTGAGCAATTCACCATCAAGCGAGCCCCAGTTTGCGCCGATGCGCACGGCTTTGTCGTGTTTGGCGGCCAGTTCGATGATGGTGCCGAACTGGGCATCCTTTTTAGCTTTGAAACCGACATTGCCGGGGTTGATGCGGTATTTGTCGAGCGCCTCAGCGCACGCCGGATGGTCAGTGAGAAGTTTATGGCCGATATAATGAAAATCACCAATCAGCGGCACGGAGACCTTCATTTTAGCAAGGCGATCGCGAATATGCGGCACCGCGGCGGCGGCCTCGTCCCGGTCGACAGTAATGCGCACCAATTCGGATCCGGCGCGGGCCAGCGCCGCCACCTGGCGGGCGGTGGCTTCAATATCGGCAGTATCGGTGTTGGTCATGCTTTGCACGACGATGGGCGCGCCGCCGCCGACTTTTACGTCTCCCACCATGACACTCTGGGTCATCACGCGCGCAAGAGGTGTAGCAGGCAGGCAGTTCGAGACAAAATCAGTCATAGAAGGTCAGTCGGGTTGAGGCGGGATTTTACCTGCCTTACATAAACGCTTAGACCTTGAATCTCCAGACCGAAGATGCCTTGATTTCGGTATCTTCGAGCGCCCGCGTCACGGGGACGCTGTAGGTGGCGATGGCTTCAAGCTTGTCGCGGGCAAGATAGGAGCGGCCAGGATCGCCGATGAGCACCAATGCGCCGCGCTTATGCAGTGTTTCAAGCCAAGCGCTGACAGCTTGGGCGGTGTCCCGCTCATAGGCGATGTCACCTGCCAGAACAACATCCCACCCACGGTCCTCGCCGATCTGTTTTTCGAGCGTGGTGCTGAGAGAAACTGCGTTGGCAACCATATTCTGGTGCATTGATTCGGCTGCGAAATGGTCAATATCCGCGGCCAATACGCTTTGCGCTCC
>JANXSV010000243.1 GCA_025356505.1 Methylovirgula sp. | reverse complement strand
AACCACAAGAAGCTGTTTTGGTTGTACCGTGAAGAGAAGCTGTCTGTGCGCAAGCGCGGGGGCCGTAAGCGCGCACTTGGCACACGCGCACCAATGCTTGTGCCACTGTTGCCGAACCAGCGCTGGAGCCTCGATTTTGTCTCCGACCAGTTCACCGATTGCCGGAGGTTCAGGGTGTTGACGGTGATTGACGATTGCACCCGTGAATGCCTGGCACTGGTTGCCGACACATCACTGTCGGGACATCGTGTGGCGCATGAGCTTCACCAAATCATCGCTCAACGCGGATCACCCAAAATGATTGTCAGCGACAACGGTACGGAGTTTACCAGCAACGCCATTCTGAATTGGGCAAATGAGGCAAAAGTGGACTGGCACTACATCGCTCCTGGAAAACCCATGCAGAACGGCTTCATCGAAAGCTTCAACGGCAAGCTCAGGGATGAGAAGTTGAACGACACCCTGTTTAGCGCACTACATCAGGCCCGCGTCGAACTGGCAACATGGAGGAACGACTACAACCACCATCGGCCCCACTCGAGCCTCAAAGGCCAGACGCCAGCCGAATTTGCAAACCGCGCAAGAGGCATGGACACTCCGGCCCTACGGGCCTCCGCGTCCATGCCTCTTGCAAAACAAAACCAACAAGCCATTATCAACCATCCGAGCGAACTCAAAACTGGATAGAAGTTCGGGGCAAGGTCAGAAATCTAGATGTTTGAAGCAAGAGACATGTCCGGCGTCAACGCCAATAGATGTTCGCAGCTGAATGATTTGAAACAGTTTTGGTCTAAATTTAAATGAGAATTAGCCTCAGCGGCCTCGGTTGGCATTGCTTCCTAGTGTGCATTAGATGAAAGCTTTCTTTTAAGTACTTCGCACCATGGATCGCAGGCTTCAAGGTCAGCTCGTATATCTGTCGCCGACTTAATCGCCTACCGCTAGCTGCGCGAAAAGCTGGTGGAGCGGGTAGCGACCTTTCCGGTAAAAACTCCGCGTAGCGAACTTACAGGCTTTGCCGATGTCGCCCCGTCTGATGAAGTATAGTATTTTGCCTTCGTCGTCGGCCGATCGTCCTAAGATCAACTATCCTTGCCCGCCTGCATCGCGCTGATATTTTGACAGATATATTCGGTGGCGATGAGACAATACATAAGGTTTTGGCCCGATTCGCGAGAGTAGGACAGGGCGTGCTGATCTATCTGCGCGATGGAGCAACAGGATTGCCTGTTCAGCGGGCGGGACAGGACAGCGGCGGTTCGGAATCCCGGCGTGTCGGTGAATGGCGCAAAATTGGCCTCAGCGCGCAGATTTTACGCGATCTTGGCATTTCCTCGATCAAGCTGATACCCTCCAGCCCACGAAAATATGTTGACTTGTCAGGGTTGGGGATCGCGATTTTGGCCGAAGAGGGGATCTAGACGCATCGACGGTACAATAATATTCAACCTTTTAGTGGCATTAAAATACTGCAATCGTTACTTGATGATTTCATCACGCGAACGTGTCGTCGTCAAGACGACGACGACGATGATAAAAATCCCGTAAACTAGGCTTTGAGCCTGCGCGCTGATGCCGATTGCCTGAACTGCGATCGGGACGAAGGCGACAGTCAAGGCACCAAATATGACGCTGACAGGATTGGTCAGGCCGCCAGAAATTGCTGTGCCGCCAACTAGAGCTGCTGCGATGCCAGGCAGCAGCAAGTCGCTGCCTAATCCACTGGCGGATGCCGACCCTGCCTGGGCGACGATGGTGATCCCGGCCAAGCCAGCCGTAAAGCCCGAAATAGCGAAAGCCAGCACCTTCAACCAGCCTGTCCTGACGGCTGCAAAAATCGCTCCCGCCTCGTTCTTGCCAATGGCGGTCAAGCCCTGGCCAACACTCGTAAAGCGGAGCAACGCCCAGTACAGAAGCGCAACCACCACGCCCATCCAGAAAGTCAGCGGCACGCCCGCCAGCCGGTAGTGGTAGAGCACGGTGACAAGTTCGCGGTTCTTAGTCACATAAATGGTCTCCGAACCGCTAGTCACCAGCGCGGCTGCCTCAAAAATCCCCAACATTCCCAGCGTCAAGGCAAATGACGGCACCTGGCAATATGCGACAATGGCACCATTGACTGCCCCGAAAAACGTGACGGCGACGAGAACCGCAATAAGCCCGGCAATGCCAAACGTTGGCAGGGCCATTGCCATCAATATCGCCCCGAGGAGGGCGATAGCGGCATTCGACAAATCAATCGAGCCGATATGCAGCACCATCGCCTGCCCGAGGGCTACCAGCAAAATGGAAGCTGCGGCACCGGTCACAATCGCGATACCCGTCCCGCCCAGAAAGGCTGGATTAACTAGCGATACCGTCAAGACGGTGGCGGCAAACACAAGGAAAGGCCCCATGGCTTGCCAGAAGGCGAGATGGCTGAAATGGCCAGCCACAGGGCTTTGCGAGTTGGAGCCGGGAGAGACGGCCGCGCTTGCATCAGGTTTGACTGAATTGTTCATACCATTTTCTCAAGGACATCTTGGACAGACAGGTTGCTGTCAATAGTCATGTCATAGCGTGCGGAAACCTCGCCATCCCGCAGCACGATGATTTTGTCGGCCAGATCTAGGGCCTCCTCGATCGTGTCGGGGATCAAAACGACCGCCGCGCCAGAGTCGCAGGCCTGCCGTATCTGGGCGTTAACAGTCTCGGAAGCACCAGCATCCAGACCGCGAAGCGGGTGGTCCAGAAGAAATACTTTCATGTGTTTTGAATTGAGCCACTTAGCCAAAACAACTTTCTGCTGGTTCCCGCCAGAAAAATAGACTAACGGCTGGACAACATTATTGGGGTGGACATCAAGCCGGTTGAACCAGCTTTGCGCCACTTTGCGACGCAGGTGCGGAAGCCGGATTGGTCCAATTGCGGCCTCGCCCGGATGAACCATTGCCACATTATGCGCCGCCGAAAAGCCGCCGATCATACCCTCGATCTTTCGCTCTGCGGGCACATAGGCCAAGCCGGCCTTTACAGCACGCGGAATTGACCAGCCCGCCACGCGCCGACCATCAACCTTGATCTCCCCGCCGTCGTGTGGTTCGGCCCCAAACATCGCCCGCATCACCGAATCACTGCCAGATCCGTTTGAGCCGACCAGCGCGACAATTTGGCCGGGCAAAGCAGCAAATGACACATTACGATATTGGCCACGACGGGTCAATTCCCGCACTTCAATGGCCGCAACATCCGCTTTTGGCGATCTGGCGTGACCTTTCTGCGATTCCTGCGAATGGCGACCCGCCATGGCGGAAAACAATTCCTCGCGCGTGACATCCTTCGAAGGCTTGTCGAGAATGAATTCCCCGCTGCGCATCACTATGACGCGGTCGCAAATGCGCAACACTTCATCTAGCCGGTGCGATATAAAGATAACGCTGGCAAATTGCTTAAGATTGCGGATCTCGCGCTCCAGCACAGCCGTTTCCTCAGGTTCCAGAATCGCCGTTGGTTCGTCAAGAACTACCAAGGGTGTCCCGCCTACAGCTGGATCAATGCAGACCGCGCGCGCAATTTCCACCATCTGCCGATCAATGAAAGAGAGTTCACGCACATACGTTTTAGGATCAAGTTTAACTCCGACTTTTTGCAGAGCGGCGGTCGCATCGCGGTTGACCCGCGACCAGCGCTGAAGGCCAATCCGGCTCATCCAGTCGGCACCAGAACGGTGTTGGTCAATATTCTCAGCTACCGTCAGGTTCGTGAACAGCGACTGCTCTTGGTGGACCACGCCAATGCCAGCCTTGAATGCATCCTTCGGCCCCCTGAAGCTGCAGATGATGCCGTTGATTTCAATCCGGCCCTTGCTGGGCGGGATGATACCGGCAAGGATTTTAATAATCGTTGACTTGCCAGCACCGTTTTCACCAACCAGCCCGACCACCTCTCCGCGCTGAATTTCAAGGCTAACGGATTTAATGGCTGAGACCGAGCCGAAGGTGCAGCCAATGTCGGTCAGGCGCACCACTGGGGGTATGGTGATGGTCATTTTGCCACCCGCAAACGATCCCGCTGTGGCCAGTCGACAGCCACGATGGCAATGACCAGGATCGCACCAAAAACACCTGATTGGTAATTGGGATCAACGCCAGCCAGGACGAGGCCATTGTTGAGCAGGATCAGTAGGAACACGCCAAGGGCTGAACGTACCATGCCGCCCTCGCCGCCACTCAGAGCTGTGCCCGCAATGACCGCGGCAGGAATAACTGTAAACAATTGGCCAGCGCCAACGCCAGGCGCACCAGAGCCAAGCTGCATCGTCGCCAAAATCCCGGCGAAACCGCTCAGCAGCCCCGCAATACCAAAAGCTGCAATTTTGATTGGGATGACAGGGACGCCGTTGACGACGGCCAGCGGCTCATTATTGCCAATCGCCAATATTCCGCGTCCCAACTGCGTGAAGCCGATGAGCAGGATGCCAGCCAGCACCACGATTGATGCCAGCCAAAACGAATTGGGCAGCCCCAAAGTCAGTCGCGTCGGCCATTGCGATAATGCCTCGCTGGTCAGGCTAGGCAGTAGGCTGTCACCGTAAAGAATGGTTGCCAATCCCACGCCAACGTTCCACGTGCCCAGGGTGACAACAAATGAAGGGACCCGGAAGAGGGTGTGAATGACGCCAGACAGCAACCCCAGAATCAAGCCAATGCCTGTTGCGACTACCCAAGCCCACGCACCATAGTCTATGCCACCGCGGGCATTGGGTGACATCAAAATCCAAACCATACCGGCAGCCCCCATGATCCCCTGAACCGAGAGATCAATGGATCCCATCAAGATCACCAAAGTTGCCCCCACCACGAGCATCAGTGGCACAGAAGCCTGCACAAGCACGTTGCGCAGGTTTTCGATGCTGGCGAACCGAGGATTGATGAACGAGAAAACAATGATGACAAGCGCCAGGATCACAACCCAGCTGGTCGCGCCCTGCCAGTCGCCGTGCAATAACTTTCGCTTGTCCATGGTCACACGAACTTTCACTTGGGGAGGTACCGGATTGTCAGTGTTACTCCGGGACCTCAACGTCCCCGAGTAACACTACGTTGTTGGCTTGGTCTATTTGGGCATTTCTTCTGGACCCGCGCCGATCAGCTTCATGGGCGAAGTGTCCCAGGGGCCTTTCTCGATCATTGCGTCAACGAATTTGGCCGCAGCGTCCGGCTCATCATATTTGGTATATTGCTGGTAATTGTCTGGAGTAACGCAGCTCAGCTCAAACAGGCTTTCACGCTTTTCCTTAGGCAATTCGCTCGGGGTGATTTTGCCAGTTGCCGTGAGATAGGCGGTGTAGAGGCCCACGGCCGAGGCCATATAGCCGCGATGGAAGGTCTCGCCGACAATTGCTTTGTCGCCCCTGCCGGATTTTAGGTCGGCCAGCGTTTCCGGGTAGAGACCGTCAGAGGCGAATTTGACCTTGTTGAGCAGCCCAGCATTTTCGAATGCCTGCATCGCGCCAATCTGCATGCCGTCATCGGCGCTCCAGACTCCGTTGATCTTGTCGCCGTATTTAACGATCAAGTCTTTGGCGTTGCGGTTGCCAAGCTGGGGATCCCAGTTGGATGGCCGTGATTCCAGAATCTTGATGTCGGGAAATTTTTCTTTCAACTGTGCGGTGAAGCCAGCCACGCGGGTTTTGCTGGTCGTGCTGTCTTGCACGCCCGGCAGCATCACGACATTACCCTTGCCGCCAAGCGCATTGCCGATCGCGTCGGCCCCGCAGCGGCCCGACAACACGCCGGGAATCTTCTGGTAAGCGACGAAGTTATCACCAACGTCTTTCGGGCTGTGTTCGGCAGGGTTGTTCCACCAGATGGTGACATAGCCCTTGGCCTGCTTGACAGCATCGACAATCGTTGGTGCGTCCGAGCTTGCCACCGTATTGACGAACATGATGACGGTCTTGCCGCCGGCCAGAATGGCCTGGATTTTTGAGATTTCGGTCTGAGAAGAACCGTTTGAATTGACGATTTCCAGCGGAATGCCCAACTTGGCCGACAGCGCCTTGGCACCTTCGATGTTGGAAATCATGTAGGGATTGGTGGTGTTGATCACGGAGGCGACCAAAACCATGTTTTCCTTGGCAATCGGCGTTTTTGCCTGAGCTGAGGCAGTGGTGGGCGCACCCAGGCAAACGACAAGTGCCGTTGCAGCTGTGCCCATCCATTTGCGCGCTGTGTTTGCGCTCAATGCCGGACTGCCAGCAATTTGATCCAAATTAAGCATGATGTTTTTCTCCCAGTTTGAATTGATATTTTGTTACGTCACTATCGAAGCGTGCGGAAAAATGCCCTCACATCATCGACATAGACTTCGGGGACTTCCAGCGGCGCGAAGTGGCCGCCATCGGTGTGAACGCGATACTGGCGCAAGTTGAAGTACTTCTTGGTCCAGGTAAGCGGCGGCTTGTAAACCTCGCCTTGATAGATCGACACGGCGGTGGGCAAGCCCACCACCAGAAAGCGGGCATGGTTGGGCGACCACGGGTTGCCCCGGCATTCCCGGTTATAGCAAGACGACGTACCGCCCGTTCCGGTAGGAAATAGACCGCCGCTGTGCTGATCAGGTCTTCCTTGGGCCAGACGCGCTCGAAAGCCGCAGCACCAACGCCGCGCTCTGCCAAGCCCCAAAAGTAGCGTTTTTCGGTAACCCAAGCAAGCTGGCCAGCGGGCGAATCGGTGACCAATGCGGCTAGCGTTTGCGGTTTGGTCAGTTGTATCTTGCCATAGCCGCTTTCGCGTTCCACAAACAATTTGCCGCTCTCAAACCATCCGGCCTCCTCCTCACTATATTCGCTCGCGACTGGCAGCCCCAGCGCCGGATCATTGGCAATGCCTTGGGGCTGGTCGGGGTGGGTGGGCAGGTAATGGCTCGTCTGCGCCGGAAAATGCGTGGAGAGGCCAGTCAGCGGCACGCCCATAAGGTCGATCTTGAACTGCGGCAGATCATTCATCCGCCGCTCGACATCGCGCCAGTCGTATTTATTGATCAAAAACTCGATTAGTTCGCGATGATAGGCAGTGTTGTAGCCATAGCGCCAGTCGTCATTGCCGAAATCATGCGAAAAACGCGTCCGCTTCAAACGCAGCATCAGATCATCCAGATCGGCAGCAGAAATATCGATCTTGAATGGTTTGACTTGGTATTTTGACGACACGGCGGAACCCCTTTCTTTTTCGCGGCAGGCTTTTTTCGCGCCGATCCTAGTGATCCAGCTGGCGCATGACTTCCTTGATCACCGGCCAGACACGGGCCGCCGAGGTGTGGTCCATGCTCTCTTTAGGCGAATGCAGATCGTAAAGGTTGGTGCCAATGCCAATCGTGTCCAATCCGGCAATGCGCTGGGTAAACATGCCCAATTCCAGGCTGCATACCGAGACCAGAACATCGGGTGCCCTGCCCATGGCGCGCTGGTAACTCTTTTTGGCGACGTCCAGCATGTAGGAAGAAGGATTCCACGGGAATTCCGGAGCATCCAGCCCGATCTGTTGCGCGCTGACGCCCTCTCCCGCCATATCGGCCAACGATATCATCTGTTGAAACACCGCATGCTTGCGCGAGGTGACCGCGCTGGTGATTGTGCAAATGATCTCAACGCCGGTAGCGCTGGTGAGCATAAAACCAATATTGTTGGAGGTTTCCCAATTGCCGGGCACTTCGAGGTTCTGATTTTGAATGCCATTGGGCAGCAGCGCGATGATTTGCATCAGCTTGGCTGCGGCTGATTTGGAAAACACCCGCTCGACGCGTGTATCCAGCCGCATGGCCTTGATCCGCAGGCCCGGATCGGCGGTGCGGAATTCATGGCTGAGATCGGCGGCCAGCGCCTTGACAGCGCTAATAATGGCATCGACTTCGCTTGGCCGCACCCAGAGCGTCGCCTGGCTTTCGGCGGGGATAACGTTATTCTGCACTCCGCCGGAGATCGACGCGATCCGCACATCGCCCGCCTGCGCTGCCTTCTGCAGCAGGCGGCCGAGCAGCACAATCGAATTCGCACGCTCAAAGTGAATATCGAACTCGCAATGCCCACCCAGCAGGCCGCGAATG
>JANXSV010000231.1 GCA_025356505.1 Methylovirgula sp. | reverse complement strand
ACCGATGATCTGGGGCGGGACATGGTTTCCCGCCTGCTTTATGGCGCCCGGGTATCATTGCTGATCGGCCTTGCCGTCATGGGTATTTCCATGGTGGTCGGCATTTTGCTCGGTCTCGCCTCAGTCTCGGCTGGCGGCATCGTCGATGTGGTCATCACCCGCATTATGGATTTGATCATGGCTGTGCCCAGCCTTGTGCTGGAAATATTGATTGTTGCCATGCTCGGGCCGAGCCTGACAAACACCATCATCGTCATCACCATTGTCTACATGCCGCGTTATGTGCGGCTCGTGCGCGCTTCGGCCCTCGCTGAAATGAGCAAGGACTATGTCACCGCTGCACGCGTGATCGGCGTAAAAAAGCTAAGGCTTATGTTTGTGACCGTGCTGCCAAATTGCCTGGCACCTTTGATTGTACAGGCCGCGCTCGGCGTTTCCGATGCGATTTTGGAAGCGGCTGCCCTTGGCTTTCTTGGGCTTGGCGCACAAGCACCCATTCCCGAATGGGGCTCGATGCTTGCCGATGCGCGAAACCTCATCCGCTCCAATCCAGGCGTAGTCACCATGCCGGGCCTGTGCATTCTTATCACAGTGGTCGCAATCAACCTCACCGGCGACGGCCTGCGCGACGCGCTGGATCCGAAGATGCGGAGGTCGTGAATGACAGCAGATTTTTCCACAAAAAGAATGCCACTATGTCCCTCCTGAACATCAAAAATCTCTCCGTCTCATTCGCCACGCGCGGTGGGGCCTTCAAAGCCGTCGATGGTGTTGATATTGCTGTCGATGCTGATGAGACGCTGGCTATTGTCGGCGAATCCGGCTCGGGCAAATCGGTCGCGATGCTGGCGATCATGGGCTTGCTCCCTTGGACGGCCACTATCTCCGCCGATAGTATGACCTTCGACGGGCAGGATTTGCAGAGCCTGACACCCAAACGGCGTCGCACCATCATCGGCCGCGATATTGCGATGATTTTTCAAGAGCCAATGTCCTCGCTCAACCCCAGCTTCAATGTTGGCTTCCAGATCGGCGAAGTTTTGAAAGTCCATCTCGGCATGGATCGCGCCGCGCGAAAAATCCGAACGCTGGAATTGCTCAATCAAGTCGGCATTACCGATCCGGAACAGCGCCTTGCTGCCTTCCCGCATCAGCTCTCGGGCGGTATGAGCCAGCGCGTGATGATCGCCATGGCTTTGGCCTGTAAGCCCAAACTGCTGATTGCGGACGAACCGACGACAGCACTTGATGTCACCATCCAGGCGCAAATACTCGATTTGCTGCTGAAACTCAAAACTGACACCCATATGGGTTTGGTGCTCATAACCCACGATATGGGCGTGGTTGCGGAAACCGCAGATCACGTCATCGTCCAATATGCCGGACGTCAGGTGGAGCGCAATTCCACGCGCGGCCTGTTTGCCGCTGCCCACCATCCCTACACGGCTGCTTTGTTGAATGCGCTGCCCGAGCGCGCGAAACACAGGCTTCTGCCTGCAATTCCTGGCGTGGTGCCGGGCCAATTTGATCGCCCGAAGGGCTGTCTGTTTTCACCGCGCTGCGCCTATGTGCAGGAAATTTGCCTGTCAAAGCCGCCCGCCCGCGCCTCTGCGGATTTGGGCGAGGCGCTGTGCCATTTTCCACTGCCTGAGGCTGTGCTGCAAGGAGAAGCCCGATGAGCATCGTTCTCGAAGCGCGCGACCTCAAGCGAACCTATAGCCAGAAGCGCGGTTTTTTCTCTGCCCCCGCCACGGTAAAAGCGCTGGACGGCGTGTCTTTTAGTTTGGAAAGCGGCAAAACTCTGGCCATCGTCGGCGAATCTGGCTCAGGCAAGTCCACTTTGGCCCGTCTGCTCACGCTCATCGAGTTACCCTCAGCCGGGAGCCTGCTCATCAACGGTGAAGATGTTGCAAGCAAATCCGAAGACCAACGCCAGGCCCTGCGCCAACACGTGCAAATCGTATTTCAAAACCCCTATTCGTCACTCAATCCACGCCAGAAAATTGGCGCTGCTCTTGAGGAACCGCTGCTCATCAACAGCACATTAACCGCCAAACAGCGCGAAGCCGCAGCGCGCGAAATGATGTTGCGGGTAGGACTTAGGCCTGAATTTTATGACCGCTATCCGCATATGTTTTCCGGCGGCCAGCGCCAGCGCATCGCCATTGCCCGCGCGCTGATGATGCGCCCGAAAATTCTGGTTCTGGATGAGCCCGTATCTGCGCTCGATGTCTCGATCCGCGCCCAAGTGCTCAACCTGTTGGCCGAACTGCAAAACGAATTTCAACTCGCCTATGTCTTCGTCTCGCATGATTTGTCTGTGGTCAGACATATCGCCGATGACGTCATGGTGATTTATCTTGGCCACGCGGTCGAAACCGGTTCCAAGGCCGCAATCTTCGAAAGCCCGCAGCATCCCTACACCCAGGCTTTGCTCTCTGCGACGCCGACAGCCGATCCGGATGCGCAAAAACAGCGCATTGTCCTTACGGGCGAGTTGCCGTCGCCCTTCAACCCACCTTCAGGCTGCACGTTTCATCCGCGCTGCCCCAAATGCTTTGACAAATGCCGTGTAGATGCGCCGCAGCCGGAGCTCAAACACGGCAGGCAGGTCAGCTGCTGGGCAGTCTAAAACCTGTGCTGATTTGAGGAGAATTGTGCTGCGGGGCGCGGCTCAATTGTGAGTTTATTTATCCACAAACGCCCGTTCAATCACGAAGCTGCAGGGGATGGTCATGTTGCCTTCCTCGAAGCCCCGCTCTTCCAGAATCACGCGCATATCTGCCAGCAAATCCGGACTACCGCAGAGCATAACGCGGTCGTCGCTTTTATTCATCGCCGGCAGGCCAACTTGGGCCTCAAGCTTGCCGGTTTTAATCAGATCTGTAACCCGGCCCACGTTTTTGAAAGTCTCACGCGTCACAGTCGGGTAATAAATCAACTTTTCGCGGGCATATTCGCTCAAGAATTCGTGGTTCATAAGGTCATCGACCACCAAATCCCCATAAGCCAGCTCATCAACATTTCGGCAGCCGTGCACAAGCACGATCTTCTCATAAAGGTCGTAAATTTCAGGGTCTTTGATGATGCTGACAAAGGGCGCAAGACCTGTCCCTGTCGATAGCAGATAAAGGTGCTTGCCGGGCAAAAGGTTAGGCTGGATAAGCGTACCGGTTGGCTTACGCCCTACAAGCAGCGCATCACCCGCCTTGATATGTTGCAGGCGCGAGGTCAGCGGGCCATCCGGCACCTTGATGGAGTAAAACTCCAAGTTTTCTTCGTAATTGGCGCTGGCCATCGAATAGGCACGCAGCAAGGGCCGACCGTCAACCAGCAGGCCGATCATCGCAAATTGACCATTCACAAACCGGAATCCGCTGTCGCGGGTGGTCTTGAAGCTGAACAACTTGTC
>JANXSV010000178.1 GCA_025356505.1 Methylovirgula sp. | reverse complement strand
GGCGCACCAAAGCTGCAGTCACAAAGAAAAACAGCACCGGACCGATGGCCAATAATGTCCAGAACGGCAACCGGACGTCGTTGATCACCCCTGAAGCTCCGGCGAGGGTCGTGATGCCCGCTTGTTGCGCCACATAATATCCGGTCAATGCCAGCCAGAGAGCCGATATCACGACGGCGAGCAAGAACGGCGCGCGGCTTGGGCGGCGCTGCATGGTTTGGATGATCTGCGCGACGGCTTTACGGTCGTCATTTGCAGGCGAGGCGGACGCGTGAGGCAGTTGACGTGCCTCCTGCTTGCGGGCCTCCGGAGCGATCAGCTTTTCAGTGTTGTTGGTCTCGGGCAGCTTGAGCGTGGCCGCGCTTGGTGTGGGCAAAGCGAGAGTGTCAGGGCTGGTCGAGACAGTCTGAGCGGCAGAGACATGCGGCAGCTTTAGGCTTGGTTCGTTCAAGGAGGGTTCACCGGTAAGTTCAGCTTCGAGCGCCTGTTCGATTGCGCTGGCTTGCGAAGCAGACTGCATTGGCGACGCAGACTGAACTTGCGATGATGGCTGAACTTGCGAGCGCGCGGCATCTGAGCCGGGTAAGCGCATTTCCAGTCGGGACCCTGCGGGCTGAGGTTGAGCCGTCTCCGCTTCAAGCGGAGCCGCGTCCGCCCCAAGCATATCCAAGCCCAAAGCTTCCTCAACTGCCGAAAACGCTGCCTTAGAGGACTGGTTTCCGATGGGGTTTTTTGACATGTGCACGCCTTTTTTCAATCTACGCGAAGCTTAACGCGATCACAGAACATTTTATGAGCGGTCCGCCCCCCACTCATTAATCAACTCTTAATATAATACTTAACGCTGTTGATGGGAACCTGACATCTCCAAACATTTAGAAACGTCGTTAACGCCGCAATTACCATGAAACTACATCACGTTAAGGTGTAAACGATCTCATAGGACTCTGTGTGCCATATTTAAGTCATAAGAGCCATCCAAAGGCTTCAGTGATTGAAGGGGTCGTTATGGAACAGTCTGCTATGAGAGTTTATGAGTCGTTTGGTGAAGGTGATGAACTGACGCCGTTTTGGGGTTCAGCCCGTTCGCGCAATGTGAACAGCGCCATCGATGTAGAGCATTTGTCGATCCAGACACTTGGCGACAGGGCGCTTGAGCGCGAATTGCTGGTGCTTTTCGACCGGCAAGCGTCTCAGGTTGTGCGGCGCCTGCATGCCAGCATGGAAGCCAAGGTACCGGAAACCGGAGAGGCAAGCGACCTTGCCCATAGTTTGAAAGGTTCTGCGCTGGCCGTTGGTGCGCGGCGTGTAGCCAAGGCTGCTGAAGCTTTGGAAGTGGCGCTCAAGCTGCCGTTGGGCACGGGCCCACTCAATGCCCGTTTAAGCGAAATAGACGCGGCGGTGGGCGAGGCCGGTAAAGCGGTATCGGGATTGCTCGCGTCGATGTGATCCTGCAGTGATGATCAATTGATCATCCGCCCCTTTTGTTATCGATCGAATTTGGTTATGAAGGCGCATCTTCCACAAGAGATGCGCCTTTTGCATGTCTTCAATCTGCGAGTTTATACATGATCACTGTGACCTTTGTTGAGGCCAATGGAAAATCGCGCGACGTTGAGGCTGCGGTTGGCGCAACCTTGATGGAAACTGCGATCAAGAACTCTGTGCCTGGCATCGATGCTGAATGCGGCGGAGCCTGCGCTTGTGCCACATGCCACGTTTATGTTGATCCGGCGTGGATGGCCGCTGTCGGCAAGCCGCAGCCGATGGAGGCTGATATGCTGGACTTTGCCAGCGAAGTGAAACCGAACTCGCGTCTCTCCTGCCAAATCAAACTGAAGCCTGAACTCGCTGGCCTCAAAGTGACCACTCCCGTCAAGCAGGGCTGAACGGCCTCACCGCAGGCTCACGTAAAGGTGAGCCTGGTCTGAAACAGTGTGATGCGACTTATCGGGAACCTTCACGTAAATAGAAGATAGAGTACGGGGGCACTGATGACATCCATTTCCATTTCCACCATCCCGCCGCGGTTTTTGCCATGGCTGGACCGCAAGGCGCAATTTTCGTGGTTGAAGGCTCTGACGCTGGCAATCATGATTGCGCCAGGTCTTTGGGTTGCAACACAGCTGGCGTTGGGCTGGCTCACGCCAAAGCCGATCAACATGGCGATTCACCAGATGGGGGATTGGGGCATCCGTTTTCTGATAGCATCCCTGGCCGTAACGCCGCTGCGCCGTATGTTGGATTATCCGAAGCTGCTGACCATCCGGCGGATGCTTGGCGTGAGCGCCTTTGCTTATATTCTTATCCATTTCATTCTTTATATCGCAGATCAGCAATGGCACCTCGGCACGGTGGTGACGGAAATTGTTTCGCGGTTTTATCTCACCATCGGCTTTGTCGCGCTATTGGGGCTTGGCGCGCTCGCTGCCACTTCGACAGATAAAATGATCAATCGGCTCGGGCCGGAGAGATGGTCAAAGCTGCACAAGTTGGTTTATGCGATCGCTTTC
>JANXSV010000143.1 GCA_025356505.1 Methylovirgula sp. | reverse complement strand
TCATCGGTTTACAGTTGCGCATCAACGCGCTTTGATAGGGCAAGATTGGTTCACAACGGGTGAGATGATGGCCAGCGTGGCAATAGGCGTGCTCACAATTTCAGACCGCGCCAGCGCTGGTATCTATGAGGATAAGGGCGGGCCCGGCATTGAAGCTGCATTGGATGAATTATTGACGACAGCGTGGCACGCCGAACGCCGCATTGTGCCCGATGACACAGGCCGCATCAGTGCGGCCCTGATGGAGCTGGCAGATGACAAGAACTGCGCATTGATTTTAACCACGGGCGGAACCGGCCCTGCACTGCGGGATGTGACGCCCGAAGCCACGCGCGCGGTCATCGAGCGTGAGTTGCTTGGCTTTGGCGAGCAGATGCGGGCAGCAAGTCTGCGCGAGGTGCCAACGGCCATTCTTTCAAGGCAGTTGGCCGGAACGCGTGGAAAATCCTTGATTATCAACCTTCCGGGAAAACCCAGCGCAATCCGCACTTGTCTTGATGCTGTATTTTCGGCGGTGCCATATTGCGTCGATTTGATCGGCGGGCCGAAATTAGATGTCAATCCAGCCTTTTGTATTGCTTTCAGGCCGAAAGCATAGAAACTCAAATTCACCACTTAGTTGCAGACGGGGAACGTATGACGAAGGCGGATCAATTAGACCAGATAACCACAAAAAAAGATGTGGCTTCAACGATCACGGATACCAGTGTCGAGGTGGCGTCGCTGCGCGATGCCGTCTTGGCCAAACTGGTTTCAGCGGTGGGCAAAGACCCTATCGTCGCAAGTGACCGGGATTGGTTTGTGGCAACGGCTCTCGCGACACGCGACCATGTTGTGGCGCGCTGGATGGCCTCAACCCGCAAAACATACGACACCAAGGCTAAGCGGGTTTATTATCTCAGCTTGGAATTTCTGATCGGACGCCTGCTTTTTGACAGTCTGAGCAACATCGGCATCGCTGAACCTATGCGCGCGGCGCTGGCTGACCTCGGCGTTGATCTTGATAAGCTGCGGTCCATCGAACCCGATGCAGCCCTAGGGAACGGCGGCCTCGGGCGCCTTGCTGCATGTTTCATGGAAAGCATGGCAACACTCTCCGTTGCCGCTTACGGATACGGGATTCGATATGACAACGGCCTGTTCCGTCAGGTGATTAAAGATGGCTGGCAAAAGGAATATCCGGAAAACTGGTTGTCGTTTGGCAATCCTTGGGAGTTTGAACGGCCCGAAGTGGACTATGCCATCGGATTTGGTGGCACGGTAGAAATGACCACTGATGTGCACGGTGAAGAGCGTTTTAATTGGATACCGGGCGAGACCGTCGAGGCGGTTGCCTTTGATACGCCTGTCGCCGGCTGGCGCGGCGCGCATGTCAACACCTTGCGGTTATGGTCTGCCCGTGCCCCTGACCCATTGCGCCTCGATGCCTTCAACCGGGGAGATTACATCGGCGCACTGACTGATAACGTCAAAGCTGAATCGATTTCGAAGATTTTGTACCCGAGCGATGAGACACCGCAAGGACAAGAGTTGCGCTTGCGGCAGGAATATTTCTTCGCCGCTGCCTCACTGGCCGATCTCACCCGTCGCCATATGCGCCAAAACAGCGACATCCGCTCCCTGCCGGACAAAGTTGCCATTCAGATGAATGACACCCATCCGTCAATCGCAGTGGCGGAACTTATGCGGCTTCTAGTTGATGTGCATAATATTCCTTGGGCGGAAGCGTGGACCATTACACAGGCCACGCTGAGCTACACCAACCACACCTTGCTGCCCGAAGCGCTGGAAACCTGGCCGGTGCAACTGATGGAGCGCCTGTTACCGCGCCATATGCAGATTATTTACTTGATCAATGCCCAGCATCTCGATGGTCTGCGCGCCAACGGGCATAATGATGGGGGCTTGATGTCCGAAGTCTCGCTCATCCATGAAAATGGTGGGCGTACGGTCCGTATGGGCAATTTAGCGTTTTTAGGCTCTCATAAGGTCAATGGCGTTTCGGCGCTGCATACCGATTTGATGCGAAAGACAGTATTTAAAGACTTCAATTCACTATATCCCGACCGGATTGTCAATAAAACCAACGGTATCACATTCCGGCGCTGGCTGTTTGAAGCAAACCCGGGCCTGACGTCGCTGTTGCGCGATGCCTGCGGTGACAAGGTTATGGACGATATTTCGCTGCTTCCGAATGTTGAAAAGCTTGCGGGTGATGGCGCGTTCAAAGACAAGCTCACGCTGGTTCGGCGCGCTAATAAAGAGCGGCTGGCGAAAATTGTGCTTGATCGTATGCAGATCAAACTCGATCCGACTGCCCTTTTCGATGTGCAGATCAAGCGGATGCACGAATATAAGCGGCAATTGCTCAATATTCTCGAGACAATTGCGCTCTACAACGCAATTCGCTCGCAGCCTCATAAAAACTGGGCACCGCGCGTCAAGATTTTTGCCGGCAAGGCTGCAGCCAGCTATCACATGGCGAAACTCATCATCAAGCTGGCCAATGATGTGGCGAAAGTCGTCAATAACGACCCCGTCATCCGTGGCCGCCTCAAGGTGGTGTTTCTTGCCAATTACAATGTTTCGCTGGCAGAGAGCATCATCCCTGCCGCCGACCTCTCGGAACAGATCTCCACTGCCGGCCTGGAAGCCTCGGGCACAGGAAACATGAAGCTCGCCCTTAATGGCGCGCTCACAATAGGCACTATGGATGGGGCCAATGTGGAAATTCATGAGCGCGTCGGGGAAAGCAATATCTTTATCTTCGGCCTGCGCGCGGATCAGGTTCAGGACTGCCGCAATAATCGTCAGGGCGGGCGCGACACCATAGAACATTCCCCCATTCTGAAAGAGGTTATGGCAGGGATAAGCGCCGGACT
>JANXSV010000129.1 GCA_025356505.1 Methylovirgula sp. | reverse complement strand
TTTCATGCGGGCTCCAACAGCTGCCAGAGGGATGTTTGCCATAAGTCCGGCTTTAATTCTATCCATTTGCCATGCTGATAACGCCTCGCGGCTAGGATTTTGCCAGCGGGGGAATCGAATAGGTACCCGTTGCATGGGACACAAGATGGCCATCTTGCCGCCCGTAAATCCGGACCTCGCCCACAGCGAGCCGCTTGCCTAGCTTTAAAATGGTGCAGTCAGCCAGCAGGTCTTGCGGATCCGGCTTAAGGAGAAAGTTGATGTTGAGACTGGTGGTCACGGCGAGGCCTACCGGGCCAATATGAGCCAGAATCGCTGCGTAGAGGCCGACATCGGCGAGCGCGAACATTGCAGGACCCGAAATCGTACCACCCGGGCGCAGGTTTGCCGGATGATAAGGCAAGCACATCCGCGCGAAACCCGGGCCGATTTCGACGAGTGTCATGCCTCCGGCCTGACGCATTTGCGGAAATTCCGCGTCGAAAAACCTGTCCAGTTCCTCAACGCTCATGATCGGCTGCATGAGGGACACCAATCTATTCGACCGTGACGGATTTGGCGAGATTACGCGGCTGGTCAACATCCTTGCCCATGAAAACGGCGGTGTAGTAGGCGAGCATCTGAATGGGAATGGCGTAGACGACTGGAGCGAAATCCGCATCCATATCTTGCATGATGATGCTGGCATGCATGGCAAGGCCTGAGGCCTCGACGCCGCGTTTATCACCGACAAAGATGATGTTCCCGCCACGCGCGGCAACTTCCTGCATATTTGAAACAGTCTTCTCAAACACGGCATCATGCGGCGCGATGACGATGACCGGCATGTTTTCGTCGATGAGCGCGATAGGCCCGTGTTTCAACTCGCCAGCCGCATAACCCTCGGCATGAATGTAGGAGATTTCCTTGAGTTTGAGAGCGCCTTCCATCGCCAGCGGGAAGGAAGTGCCCCGGCCAAGGTAAAGCACGTCAGTCGCTTTGCTTAAAAGATGCGACACTTTTTCGATGGTTTTTTCGCGCTTAATCGCCTCCGCCATGAGGCCCGGCAAAGCCATCAACTGGGTGACAAGAAGTTGTTCCGCTTGCGTGCTCAAGATCCCCCTCAGGCGGCCAAAGGCCACTGCAAGGCAGGCTAGAACAGAAAGCTGACATGTGTAGGCCTTGGTGGACGCAACGCCGATTTCCGGCCCGGCCAAAGTTGGCGCTACAACATGGGCTTCGCGTGCGATGGTTGATGTCGGCACATTGACGATCGCCATGATGTGCTGATCGTTGGCTTTTGCGTAACGCAAGCACGCCAGTGTATCGGCAGTTTCGCCAGACTGCGAAATCAAAATCATCAAGCCGCCTTTGTCCATCGGCGCTTCACGGTAGCGAAATTCCGACGCGACATCGATTTCTACCGGAATGCGGGCGTATCGCTCTATCCAATATTTGGCGACGAGACCGGCATAATAAGCCGTTCCACAGGCGCAGATGGTGATGCGGGACAGGGTTGAAATATCGAACGGCAGATCGAAAGGTAAACGAACCGCGCCTGACGACATATCGAGATAATGCGCCAATGTGCGCCCCACGACTTCGGGCTGTTCATGGATTTCCTTTGCCATGAAATGGCGGTGATTTCCCTTGTCGATATGGTAAGCACCGGCTTGGGATTTCTGCTTTGGACGATTGACGCGGCGGTTGGCCATATCGCGGAATTCGGCGCTACTGCGGGTTAATATGACCCAATCACCGTCTTCAAGATAGGTCACCTCATCCGTGAAGGGGGCAAGGGCAAGGGCATCAGACCCAAGATACATCTCGCCATCGCCATAGCCCACAGCCAGCGGCGCTCCTTGGCGCGCACCGATCAATAAATCTTCTTCGCCTTTGAACACAAACGCCAGAGCAAAAGCACCGTGCAGATGCGGCAAAGCGGCAGACACGGCTTCGGACGGTGTTAGGCCTTTTTGCAGGAAATCGCTGACCAGATGGGCGACAACTTCAGTATCGGTTTCGGTCGCAAAAACATGCCCCTTGGCGGTGAGCTCTTCACGCAACTCGCGAAAATTTTCGATAATGCCATTGTGCACAACGGCGAGTTCCGCGGTGGCGTGAGGGTGGGCATTGTTTTCAGTTGGCTTGCCGTGAGTTGCCCAGCGAGTGTGGCCAATGCCGCTCAAGCCATCGAGCGGCTCAAGTTTGAGGCGCGCGTCGAGATTTTTGAGCTTACCCTCGGCACGACGCCTGGTGATGACGCCATTTTCCAGCGTGGCAACGCCGGCAGAATCATAACCGCGATATTCGAGCCGCTTGAGCGCTTCGACGATTTGGCTCGCGACTGGCTCGCGCCCGAGAATTCCGACAATACCGCACATAAAAACCTCTTTAATCCTGTTGGGGTCGCTTCTAGCGCGAAGCGGCTGAAATGCAGAACTCAAATGATGTGACTGAGTGTTACACAGAACGCCACCTTCAGCCCAATGCCGCTTGCGGACAGAGCTTTAAGCTCCGTCACGACTTTTTGGGCTGCTGTTTTGCAACAAATTGCGTGGCCCAGTCCGGGATGTCGACCTGCCTGCCGCGCCCTATTGCCAGCGAATGCGGAGCCACGTCATGTGTAATGACGGAACCTGAGCCGACATAGGCACCTTCACCAATGGTGACAGGCGCGACCAGTGCTGAGTTTGAACCAACAAATGCCCCTGCCCCGATGGTGGTTTTGAACTTGGAGAAGCCATCGTAGTTGCAGGTGATCGTGCCCGCGCCAATGTTTGCCTGCGCTCCTATAGTCGCGTCGCCTATGTAGCTGAGATGGCTGACCTTGGCCCCTTCGTGAATCTTTGCGGATTTTATCTCGACAAAATTGCCGACTTTGGTGTCTGCGCCAAGGTCAGCGCCTGGGCGCAAGCGGGCGAAAGGGCCGACGGAGGCGTTTTTGCCAACCGTGGCGCCCGCCAGATGAGAGTTAGCCAAAATGGTTACGCCTGTCTCCAGCGTGACGCCTGCGCCAAAGACAACATTGGGTTCAAGCAGGACATCGGGCGCCAGGACGGTGTCATAGGCAAAATAAACAGTTTCGGGAGCGCGCATGGTAACGCCTTGCCGCATCCAGTTGACGCGCGCGCGCCGCTGGAATTCATGTTCGGCGGCGGCAAGCTGCACTCTGTCATTTACGCCCATAACCTCCGTTTCAGGAGCGAGCAGATAGGCGCATCTTAGACCGTGCGCTTGTGCGACTTCGACCGCATCGGTGAGATAAAACTCTTTCTGCGCATTTTTGTTCTGAATTTGATCGAGAATTTCGAGAGCCTTGACCCCGTCGAGCGCCATGAGTCCGGCATTGCAGTGACGGATCAGAAGTTCCGCAGCAGTGGCGTCCTTATGCTCGCGGATTGCGATAAGCGCGCCATCCCGCGTCACAAGGCGGCCATAGCCTGCAGGATCGGTCGCTTCAAAACCGAGCGCGACAACAGATGCGCCGTCTTGCAAGGCCAACCGCATTTTGGCCAGCGATTCCGGCTGGATGAGCGGCGTATCAGCAAAGCAAACCAGAATGTCATCATAGCCTTGCGCCACGGCCTCACGTGCCGCCAAGACGGCATGAGCGGTACCGAGCCGCTGCGTCTGGATAAAGATCTGGGCTTCAGGCTCAAAGCGGGAGACCTCGGCAGCGACATCGGCGCGATCCGGACCTATCACTGCGGCTACAGCATCTGCTCCGGCAGCTTTGGCCGTTCTGAGCACATGGCCGAGCATCGAAAGATGGGCCACCTCATGCAGCACTTTGGTTTTTGAAGAGCGCATCCGCGTGCCCTCACCGGCGGCAAGAACAATAACGAGGCAGCGTCGGGGTGACTTATCAGGCGAGTTCAACGTCATGAAAACATTTGGATCCTGTGAAGAGGCGCGGCAATCGTTGCAGCCGCCCGGTCATTGCGCATTGAACATTCAGAAAGCTAAAATTTGATTTGCAAATTCCACCTTTCTACCACAAAAACCATGCGCACGATGTCCGGACATGAGAAAATGCGCGTCTGGCAACGCGAGACAATTATGATTAAGCTAATCGCGTCGCATCATGCAAATTCAACGCGGTCAAACCAAAGGCAATGTGTCATTCATGTATTATCGCATGTATCACCGGCGCGACGCACTCAAGTTTGGATTGTCGGCGGGGTCATATCTGGGTCTTGCGCAGGGCTTAATGGCGCAGACGGTGCCTGCTGACGCCCCTTTGCAGACCGCCCCGGCTTTCGAGTTTTTACGCGTTATCGAGCAAGCGCGCCTGCTGGCATCAAAACCTTACAAGGCACCCGATACCAGCTTGCCAAATGTGTTTTCCAACCTGAATTACGAGCAGTATGTTGGCATCCGGCCAAAGCCGAACAGCGCAATCTGGGCCAATGACGGGCTTGGACTCGCGATAGAGCCGCTGCATCGCGGGTTTATCTTTTCCGCGCCAATGGACATTTTTACTGTTGAAAATGGTCTGAGCCAGCGTGTGGCCTACGACCCGGCACGGTTCGATTTTGATAAAATCGATATCGGAAAAGACATCAAAGACATCGGATATTCGGGTTTTCGTATTCTGGAATCGCGCGATGGTGGCGGCTTCAACGAGCGTGTGATTTTTCAAGGTGCGAGCTTTTTCCGTGCCGTGGCGAAAGATCAAAACATCGGCGTGATGGCGCGCGCTCTGGCCGTGCGCACAGGTGATCCGAGCGGCGAGGAATTCGCTATCATCCGCGCTGTCTGGATTGAGCGGCCAGGTCCCGCCACGCGGCAGATTGTGGTACACGCGCTGCTGGATTCGGAGAGTGTCACCGGGGCATTTCGCTTCACCATTCGCATTGCCGACGCAACAATCATCGATACGGAAGCGACTTTGGTTCCGCGCGTGACTATCGACCATATCGGCGTTGCCGCGATGCAGGTGACGTCTTACTTTTCGCCGTTGGACAAGCGCAAAACCGATGATCTGCGGCCGGCGGTTTATGAAGCGACCGGGTTGCAAATGCTGACCGGCCATGGCGAATGGTTATGGCGACCTGTGTCAAACAGGCAAACTTTGCAAGGCTCAGCCTTCATTGACGAAAACCCGCGCGGTTTTGGCCTGATTCAGCGCGACCGCGATAGCGCCGCTTTCGAAGATGATGTGCAGCACTGGGAGCGGCGTCCGACACTGTGGATAGAACCAATTCAGGATTGGGGACCTGGCCAGTTTGAGCTTCTCGAAATTCCAAGCGATTCGGAAGTGAACCAGAATGTCTATGTCTATTGGCGGCCTAAAGACGGCTTGAAACCCGGAACGGAGGCCAGTTTCGCCTATCGGCAGTTCTGGTGCTGGTCGCCTCCCGTAAAGCCGCCGCTGGCAATGGCGACAACAACCCGAAGCGGTAAGGTCACGGTTGCGGGAAAGCCAATGCGGCGGTGCATCGTTGATTTTGTCGGGGACAATCTTGCGGAGGATGTGCGTCCGCAGCCCATTACAACAGCGTTGACTCTGACGGGTGCGCAATTGGTAGCAACACGTATCCTGCCCGGTAAAACCAGCAAAACTGTCCGTGTCCAATTTGATTTTGAACCTGGCGGTGAAAATCTGGTAGAGATGCGTCTTGTGCTTCTGGCTGATGGCAAGCCGCTGAGCGAAACGTGGGTATATCGTTGGACCGCCTAAACCTTGAACATCAAGAGGCTGAGCCCGTGCTGCGCGGCACGTTGGCAAATCCGCCTCAGCCGATCGAGAAAGGCCTATCGGGCGGAATAGCGCCGGCGATGCCGGATGAATCACCTTTGGCTATGCCGGTGCAATCGCTCACGCGCTTCAACAAAAAGGTCGAAGTTCGCCAATCGGTTGGCAACTTGCGGGGCAAGACATGGCTGGCCCGGCTCATCGTGTTTGGTGGCGGCCTCGCACTTACGGCATATGGCGGTTACGAGATGTACCGCGTGGTCGATGTGGGCGGCGTGAGCTTGCTGAAGTGGGTTTTGCTGGTTCTGTTTGTGGCAAATTTTTCGTGGATCGCCTTGGCGTTCAGCAGCGCGGTGGTCGGGCTGTTTTGGATATTATTTTTTGCACCAAAACGGGAGAGCGCGCCGCCGTCCCTCGCCAGCCGGACTGCGGTGGTGATGCCGATTTACAATGAACAGCCGAGCCGGGTCTTTGGCGCTGTTCAAGCGATTGCTGAAGATGTGGCCAAAACCGGCCTCGGCGCTCATTTCGACTATTTTTTCCTGTCCGACACCACAAATCCTGACATCTGGATTGCCGAGGAACGCGCGTTTTTGGCGCTGCGGCGCAGATTGGGCGATAATTTCCGGATTTTCTATCGCCATCGCAGCAAAAATACGGCCCGCAAAGCAGGCAATATCGGCGATTTCGTCTGCCGATGGGGCGGATTATATCCGCGTATGGTGGTGCTTGATGCCGACAGTCTGATGACTGGCCACGCCATTGTGTCTCTTGCAAAAGCAATGGAGGCAGATCCAGACGCGGGAATTATCCAGTCCTTGCCGTTGATCATAAACCGCAACACTTTGTTTGCGCGCCAGCAGCAATTTGCCGCCCGCATTTACGGGCCGGTTATCGCGGCGGGCCTGTCTGTATGGATGGGGCGAGACGGCAATTATTGGGGCCATAACGCTATCATCAGCACCAAGGCTTTTGCTGGCCACTGTGGACTGCCGGATTTGCGTGGTCGCCCGCCCTTTGGCGGCCATATCATGAGCCACGATTTCGTCGAGGCTGCGCTCATTAGGCGTGCCGGATATGCGGTTTATATGTTGCCAGTGCTTGGCGGCTCCTACGAGGAAAGTCCGCCATCGCTTATTGATCTTGCTGCGCGGGACAGGCGCTGGTGCCAGGGCAATTTGCAGCATATTCGCGTTGTGACGGCCAAGGGGCTGCATTGGGCAACGCGGCAGCATTTTTTCACCGGAATCATGTCCTATCTGGCGTCGCCGCTCTGGATGGCGCAGTTGCTCGTCGGTTTGATTCTGGTGTTGCAGGC
>JANXSV010000128.1 GCA_025356505.1 Methylovirgula sp. | reverse complement strand
CGAAACGCATGAATCACTCTCTTGGTGCGAACATTTAGAGAGCAAGTGACGGCATGGGTCAAAAATTGCAAGCGCCAATCCGAAACTTGGATAGCGCACGCGGATTTTACGCTTTTTTAGTCGGGTGTCAGATCGCCAGAACTGTGTGTAAAACCTCACAAAAAAACGTCCAAAACATGACAGTTTAAAAATAAACTATCGGCGCAAGAAACCGCTTGCGTATGACGTGAAAAACCTTATTTGTTCCCTTGCCCAATTTCGCACGTGCCTGTGGTCGTGTGTCGGGGATAAGAGATCTGGACAAGAGGCCAGTGAATTTATCCGTACAACCGGCAGCCAGAGGTTACACCGGTGAACCCCACCCAATGGGGGACACGACTTAAAGCAACGACGGACCGGGCTTTTTTGGTCTCTATTGCGCGTCCACTGCGCGATAACCGAAGAGGCTTGTCTTTCTTGCCGGGCGTGCGGGGGGAATTTTCCTTCCAATCGATGGCTATGTCCAGTGACGCTTGCGCGGGTAACACCGTGTTTCGCGGCAAAGGCATATCCAACGGCGCAGCATCTGGCTGGTGGCTTAGGCCTGCTCAATGGTGAGCTTGCCGAATACATCAGTCTTTGGTGGCGTTTATGTATTACGCGTCGCGTCTCCAACGCGCGGACGAATGCATGACTGTCATCTAACGAGTTTTTCACTCCCACATGCGGCCCGAAGAACGGGCCAGAGTGTGGCCCTGGCTACAAAAGGGGATGCCGCCATGACTGATCGTATTCAAGATTTCCTGCGTGACCGACGCGCCAAAGGCCTCGATACCGGCCCATGCGTGGTCGTTGACTTGGAAGTGGTTCGCGAGAACTACAATAATTTTGCCAAAACCCTGCCGGACACACGCGTGTTCTATGCGGTAAAGGCTAACCCTGACCCGAAGGTGCTCGATCTTCTGGCTCGCCTCGGCTCGTGCTTCGATACCGCATCCGTGGTTGAAATCACCCAGGTTCTGGCAACAGGCGTGTCTCCCGACCGCTTGAGCTACGGCAATACCATCAAGAAAGAGCGTGATATCGCCAAGGCTTATGAACTTGGCGTGCGGCTGTTTGCGGTGGATTGCGAAGCCGAAGTTGAAAAGATCGCCCGCGCCGCACCCGGCTCGAAGGTGTTCTGCCGTATCTTGTGCAATGGCGAGGGCGCTGAATGGCCTTTGTCGCGTAAGTTTGGCTGTGCGCCGGAAATGGCCCCGCAAGTGTTGGAGCACGCTCATCGGCTTGGCCTCAACGCTTACGGTATTTCGTTCCATGTCGGGTCCCAACAGCGCAATCCGCGGATGTGGGATGCGGCGCTGGCGTCATCTGCTGGGATTTTCCGGGATTTGGCTGAGCGCGGTATCAATCTGCAGATGGTGAATCTGGGCGGCGGTTTTCCGACCAAATATCTGAAAAACGTCCCGGCAGTGAAGGCATATGGCCAAGCGATTTTCCGGTCTTTGCGCAAGCATTTCGGCAATCGTATTCCAGAGACGATCATTGAGCCAGGACGCGGCATGGTCGGCAACGCCGGCATTATCGAGGCGGAAGTCGTGCTGATTTCGAAGAAATCAGCCGATGACAAGGTGAAGTGGGTCTATCTCGACATCGGCAAGTTCAATGGACTGGCCGAGACCATGGATGAGATGATCCGCTATCCGATCCGCACCGAATTTGACGGTGGGCCTGTGGAAGCTTGCGTGATTGCAGGTCCGACATGCGACTCAGTGGATGTGCTCTATGAAAAAGAGCCATATCTGCTGCCGGTGAGCCTTGAAATCGGCTCGAAGGTGTTGATCGAAGGCACGGGCGCTTACACAACCACCTATTCGGCGGTTGAGTTTAACGGGTTCCCGCCCTTGCAGTCTTTCTGCATATAATTTGAGAGCCGGGTTCGGCTCTCAACCGAGCTTCAAAATTCCCTTTGTTCCCGAACGGCCTGTTTTAGGTGCGAGGGTTGTCACGCCTTGAGAGGGCTTCGATGACCATGCATTTTGACGCGCGTGATTTTGCACGCAATGTTTCTCCTGTTGCGCATTTTGCAGCGCAATCTTCGCTGGTCCTGCGTGATGAACGCATGAGCGACGTTGCCGCGCGTGAGGCGTTGCTGGATGCAAGTTTTGGCGCTGGCCGCTTCGGAAAAACCTGCGAGCGCTTGCGTGAGGGGCGCATACCCTCCCGCGGGCTGGCTTTTAGCGCCGTTGATCAGGGTGTGTTGGTGGGGACGTTGCGCTTGTGGGATATCCAGATTGGCTCTGGGCGCGGCGTCACACGCGCGCTGATGCTCGGGCCGTTGGCTGTCGCCATGTCCCATCAATCCGTTGGGCTCGGCGGGGCGATGATTCGCAAAGCGCTGTCGCGTGCAAAAGAGCTGCGGCACGGTGCTGTGATACTTGTTGGTGATGCGCCCTATTACAACCGTTTTGGCTTCGAGCGCCATTTGGCGACGTCGCTTGAGCTGCCGGGGCCGGTTGAAGATGCGCGCTTTTTGGCGTTTGAACTTGTTGAAGGCGCTTTGTCACAGGCGCGCGGGCGCGTTGTTCCAACGGGGCGCCTTGCCCATGGCATGGAATTGCGTGAAGCGGCGTAGACGTCAGCCTTTGTGACCCTCGGGCTTTGTGAATCTCGGGCTTTGTGGAAGTCAGGCTTTGTGGAAGTCAGGCTTTGTGAACCTCAGGCTTTTCTTTGACACTGATTGAAGCTAGCGTGAGCCTTACTTTTTAAAGGGGGTCGTCATGCGTTTTGAAATTAACGGCAACATCGTGCAAACGGTGGCTGTAGACCTCGCGGTTGGCGAAACGGTCTACAGCCAGACCAACACCATGTGCTGGATGAATGACGCAATCACCATGGACACGCATACGGGGGGTGGTTTTTTTGCGGGACTAAAGCGAAGCCTGACAGGCGGCAGCTTTTTTGTGACGGATTTCATCTCACGCGGGAACGGGCATGTTGCCTTTGCGCCGCGCTTTCCCGGCACCATCATCGCGCGGAATTTGGCAGCCGGAGAGGCGTTAATTTGCCGGAAAGAAACTTTTCTGTGTGCGCAAAAGTCTGTCACTCTTGAACTCGCTTGGCAAAAGCGCTTGGGGGCAGGATTTTTTGGCGGCGACGGTTTCATCTTGCAGAAGGTAATCGGGCCGGGCGTGGTCTGGCTGGATTTGTCCGGCGAATTGATTGAGAAAGATCTTGCTCCTGGCGAGCGCCTGCTGGTTCACGCGGGCCATGTCGGCGTTTTTACACCCTCTGTTCAGTTTGATATTCAGATGATGCGCGGCTTTAAAAACGTGATTTTCGGCGGCGAGGGATTGTTTCTGGCGACGCTGACGGGGCCCGGTCATGTCTGGCTGCAATCCATGCCTATCATGAATCTGGCCGAGGAAATCGCCCGCTATCTGCCCAGCGGCGGCGGCGATCGCGGTGGCGTAAGCATGAGCGGGATGGCAGGCACCGCTGCTATAGGCAGCGTTCTGGGCGGATTATTTGGCGGCTCAAGCGACGATTCGTCGTCTTAGTTTCATATGCGCATGGCTCTGTGGTTGACTCATAGGCTTGGGGCCGGTTTAAACCGCCCATGACCACAAGGAATTTATAATGACGCATTGGCCAGTTCACGGGCATATTGACGGCGCGATCGTAATGATCGGCTTTGGTTCAATCGGCAAGGGTACGCTACCGCTTATCGAACGGCATTTCACCTTCGATAAAAAGCACCTCGTGGTCATCGATCCGAACGATAAGGATCGCAAAATACTGGATGATGCTGGCATCAGATTTTTGCATCTCGGCCTGACGAAAGATAATTATCGCGAAGTTTTGACGCCGCTTTTGACCGCGGGCAAGGGGCAGGGCTTCTGTGTCAATCTGTCGGTTGATACCTCTTCGGTGGCCATTATGGAGCTTACCCGCGAGATTGGATCACTGTATATTGATACCGTTATCGAGCCTTGGACAGGGTTCTATTTTGACAAAAATCTTGGCCCTGAAGCGCGGACAAATTACGCACTGCGCGAGAGCATGCTCGCAGCGCGGCGCGCCAGCGAGGGCGGCCCGACGGCTGTCTCCACCTGTGGCGCAAATCCGGGAATGGTTTCGTGGTTTGTGAAGCAAGCGCTGGTGAATCTTGCCCACGACACCGGGGACACGGCTGTTGAACCCTCAACCAAAGCTGAGTGGGCTGCTTTGGCGCAACGGCTTGGCGTGAAGGGGATCCACATCGCCGAGCGCGATACTCAGCGGGCTAAGTCACCCAAACCGCAGGGCGTTTTTGTCAATACATGGTCTGTTGAGGGCTTTTTGTCTGAGGGTCTGCAACCTGCGGAACTGGGCTGGGGCACGCATGAAAAATGGATGCCGGAGAATGCGCAAACCCACAAACAGGGCTGCGGCGCTGCAATCTTTATCAATCAGCCGGGCGCAAATACCCGTGTCCGCAGCTGGACGCCGACAGCGCAGGCGCAGTTCGGCTTTTTGGTCACGCATAACGAATCCATTTCGATCTCTGATTATTATTCTGTGAAAGATGCCTCCGGCAAAGCCGTTTACCGGCCCACCTGCCATTACGCCTATCATCCGTGCAATGATGCTGTGCTTAGCCTGCACGAAATGTTTGGACAGGCAGCGAAAATGCAGGAAAAGCACCATATTCTAGGCGAGAGCGAAATTCTGGACGGTATTGATGAGCTTGGCGTTTTGCTCTTCGGCCATAAGAAAAATGCCTATTGGTATGGCTCGCAGCTCTCTGTAGAAGAGACACGGCGGATCGCTCCAAACCAGAATGCGACCGGGCTGCAAGTGACTTCAGCCGTGCTGGCGGGTATGGTTTGGGCGCTGGAAAATCCCAATTGCGGAATCGTTGAAGCCGACGAGATGGATTACAAACGCTGCCTGCAGGTGCAGATGCCTTATCTTGGTCCTGTTGTAGGGGTTTATACGGACTGGACGCCGCTCAAAGATCGTCCTGGCTTCTTCCCCGAGTATATCGACACCAGCGACGCGTGGCAGTTTCGCAATATTCTGGTTCGGTGAAGCACATGTGCCTCAGGCGGAGAGTGTGCTTTTCTTGCCCAATCTTCGACTGATCGGCCAACCCAAAATGCGCAGCGCAGCGCCACCGCCAAAAAAGCCGATCAGCGCCGCTGTAACGCCTTCAAACGTCAGCGGCAGCGCCGGCTCAAAACTGGCGTAGGCGTTTTTGGCAACACCGGGATCGAAATTGTGGCTCATGGCTGCGATACGGCCAAAATTGCCAGCATTCGCCATTTCGCTCTGCTGGTCGGCCAGCCGGGCAGCGCGAGCAATGGTTTCGCTCATTGCCTGCCCGCGCTGCTTTGCGAGGATGTCGGCATTGTCGGATAGGCGCTGAAGCGCCTCCTGGCGCGTGAGATTTTGCGCAGCAATTTCAGCATCAAAAGTGCCGATAAGGGAATTCAGCTCATCGAGCGCTCCGCCCAAACGCTGCCGGTATTGCTGGGCATATTCCGGCAATTGGGAGAAAATGGCGGCAATCATCAAGGATAGAGCGAAGCTAAGGCGTCGAAGCAGGAACATGGCAGCCTCCGTCAATGGGCTTATAAAGACACGCCGCGCAAAGGCCAAACTTAAATTGGCAATGATAGCACGCCGGCGTGCCCATCCTGCGTTCCGAATAGCAACTGCCGCCCTGAAGCATCCCAGTTAAGCGCGGTCACCGCGTCTTTGGAATTCTGTGTCGCGCGCGCTAGGATCTCGGAGCCATCAGTCAGGCGCACCAGGATAATCCAGCCATCTTCATAGCCGATGGCCAAGATCAGAGCCTTAGGGTGAAACGCAACCTGCGACACTTTAAATTCCCGGACG
>JANXSV010000122.1 GCA_025356505.1 Methylovirgula sp. | reverse complement strand
CGGAGTTGTCCCTGATTTGCTGGCATCTGTTGCTGACGACTGGTTGGGGCGGATGTTTCTGGATATGGCAGCGCGGTATGCCATACCTGTTCATGGGCGCAAGGTGCGTCGCTCTTCTCTATCGTTCATTCTGCCACAAGGCGGAAGACGGTCGATCCTGCGCGCGCGCGATGACGATTATCTGCACCCCTTCCCGCTGCTGAACTTGAGACAGTGCCGCGCGCTGCATCTCGACGGACATCTGCCTGACGCCGCCATGCATTATGCCAAACTCTGCCGCGAATCTGGATTATTGACCTCGCTCGATGGGGGAGGCTTACGCACAAACACCCACGAATTGCTTGAATTCATTGACGTTGCCATCGTCGCTGAGCGCTTATGCGAACAAATGAAACTCTCGCCGCCGGACATGTTGCACTATCTCAAATCAAGAGGATGTAAAATCGGGGGCGTGACCGAGGGTGAAAACGGCATGTTGTGGTATGACGAAGCGGGTGACGTTTCTCGTATGCCTGCTCTACCGGTTCCAAAAAGCCGTATTGTCGACACATCCGGCGCTGGAGACGTGTTCCACGGGGCCTATATGGCATCCCGGCTGACCAAACCCGATCTCCCTTGGCGCGAGCACTTTCAATATGCGCGGGCCGCCGCCTCTCACAAAATCCAGTATCTCGGGAACGAGGCTGGATTGCCCAATACATCTGACATTGCCAGAGTGCTTGCGGAATTCTGCCCTTAGATCAGAAACGTGCACCGGATTGGGGTAATGTGAGGCGGTGACAACACGTGCTGCCGCGTCACTGTAACCGGACAGTAACGCTGTCCGTGGCGCCCGCAGCGTCAATCACCAAGATATTGGTAAAACCCTTCCCGTCAGTCTTGAAACTGCTTTGACGGCGAGGATCGTTCAAGATGGCTGGAGTTCCGTTAACGATCCAGGTTAAGGGTAAAGTTCCGCCCTGCGCCTTGAGTATAAGTTCCGAAAAGTTCTCACCATCTGATTTCAGGTCAAGCTTTGCTCCCCTGGGCGGAAAGGCAATTTTTACGCTGGAAGATTGCGCCATATCACCTTCTTTGCTGACTTCACTGTTGAAGCGGCGCAAAGGCGGGGGTAAGTCCGCATTTTTAGCAATAATAACACCTTGCGGCGGCGTGAAAGGCTCGGGGTCAATTCCAGTTCGGGTAAAAGCATCAAACAGGATTGGTGCAGCCGCAACCCGCCCAACCAGCCCAAGTACGGGAGAACCGTCTGCGCGCCCAACCCAAATGCCGACGGTGTGCTTGCGGTCAAAGCCGACTGCCCATGCGTCTCTATAGCCATAAGATGTGCCGGTTTTGTAGGAGAAGCGTCCGCCTATCGCATTTAGGGGCGGTGGAGATCCCCGCAAAATATCCGCGACATACCATGCGGCAACGGGTTCGATGAAGGGGCGATCCGTGTTTAATGCAGGGTCATCAGCCTTTATGTGCAATGCCGTGCTCACGCCGCCGCGCGCCAAGCCTACATATAATTGCGTGAGATCCCGCAGACTAATTCCCAGTCCACCAAGTCCAACGGACAAGCCTGGCACAGAGTCCCGTGGCAACACCACCGCTGCGCCCCCGGCCCGCAATGTACTCAAAAATTTGGTCGGCCCTATCCTGCTAAGCAAGTCGACAGCAGGTATGTTCAGAGACGTCTGTAACGCTTGACGGGCACTGACAGAACCTTGAAATTTCAGGTCAAAATTTTCAGGCACGTATAGACCGTAGCGCGAAGGGCGGTCTTCGAGCATTGTTTCGGGATGGGCTATGCCTTCGGCAAAACTCAACGCGTAGATGAAGGGTTTCAATGCCGAACCGGGGGAGCGAAGTGAGCGGGTCAGGTCCATGGATCCGGCACGATCGCGCGAGAAATAATCAGCTCCGCCGACGGAGGCAACGATATTGCCCGTTGCGTTCTCTGCAACGACAATTGCAACAGCTAGACGAGGCCCGAGCGCCTGGGCTCTGTCGTCTGCCAATTTTTCGAGGCTGGCCTGTAGCGAAGCATCTAAAGTCAGGCGAATAACGCTCTTTTCAGGACGCTCAGCTATAGCGGCTTGGGCAGTCTGGGCGGCCAAAGTTGGAAACCGAAGCCTTTTTGAAGGTGTTGGCTCAAGCATCGCATATTTGAAGTCTTCGGAGCTGATAATTTTCAGCGCCAAGGCTCGACTAAGGACTCGCGCTTTGGCCTGTTGAGCGATGTCTGCAAAGCGATCCGGACGTCGTGAGCCGGGTGATTGCGGCAATGCGACCAGTAAAGCGGCCTCTGAAAGAGAGAGGTGCTTCGGTTCTTTGCCAAAATAGGCTAGGCTGGCCGCGCGCACACCTTCGAGGTTGCCGCCAAAAGGCGCCAAAGTTAAATACAGCCGTAGGATCTCAGATTTTGAAAACTGCGCTTCTAATTGAACCGCGCGGGCTGACTGGCGCAGTTTGGCATAAATGGAACGCTCGGTTCGAGGTTCCAGAAGCCTCGCAACCTGCATCGTCAGTGTCGACCCGCCCGACACGACGTGACCATAGCGAATGAACTGTCCGGTGGCCCGCATCAAAGCAAAAAAGTCTATACCGTGATGCTCGTAAAATCGCCGATCTTCAAAGCTCAACAGCAGCTTTATGTAGCCGGCGTCGACATTCTCGACATCTACCGGTAGCCTCCAACGCCCGTCTCGCGTGGTGAAAGGACGCAACAACACGCCGTTATGGTCCTCAACGACCACAGAACGCTCATCAGAGCCCCGGATATCCAGCGGCGGCAATAGAACCATAAAAATAACGAACCCGCATACAGCAACCATGCCGCACCCGATGAGGATACTGAGCAGCCTGAACACGCCTTTGCCGCGCGGGTTCATCATGTCTCACTTTGCCGACGTAATTTCGATCTGGCCGAATGCGGAGCGGCCAAATCGTTCCGGACGATACATGTCCTCTATGAGAGCCCCTGCCTGAACGTATTTACCGGGACTTACAGCGCGCACCACATAGGCCACGGTATAGCTGACGATTTTGTCGGGTTGACGCTCAAAAGCCGCCACAAAACGATCGTCCCTATATTCGACATTAACCGGCTCAACATCCCGCTTCAACAACTCTGCATCCGGCAAAACGGTGCCTTCAACAAGATTTGGATTGTCAATCTCCAGGCCCGCGGGCAAGGGATCAACCAGCAGAAGGCGACCAAAGCGCCCCTCTTTTTCGGTGACTTTCAGCGCAACGATGAAGCGGTCATTTTGTTTGATCTTTGCCGAATTTTGCACGGCTCCCTGCATAGAGTAGTAGGTCCGTTCCACTTTGAACCCCTGCTCCGCTGCTGGTTCTGGAGTTAAAGGAATTCCCGATGTCGTTACAACGACGCGGATTGGCTCCTTGCCCGCATTTGAGATAACCGTCGGTTTTTCGTCGAGGCTTTGAGCGTTGAGAAGCTGCGAGTATCCGCCCTTTTTCGTCACACCGCCAACATCGATCAAGGTGGCGTCTGCATCTTTGGCAACAGCCTGTGCGGCTAGAACCATCCAGCTTTGTTCCTGAGTGGAGGTTAAACGCGCTGAATCCTGTTCCTTTTGAATGACTTGGCTCACCCGCGCAATGTCGGTGCGTGGCGCATTGCTTTCAGCCATCAGGGTTAGTAGCGCAACCCCGTCACGCAATTTGGAACCATAATCGGGACGGGAAAAGCCGTCGTCTTTCACGCTGTCCAGCGCGGAAAGGGCGGCGCTAAAGGTCGTGCCAGCGCGCGATTTATCGCCCAAAAGCGCAAGAGCACCCGCCAACTGCCCTTTGGCCAGCGGCGATACGAAGTCTGTTAATTTTGTTTCAGCCAGGTAACGGATGTCGCCCATCACCGGGCGACCGTTACGCGCCAAGACATAGGCGGCGTAGGCAAGCCCGGATGCGGACTCGGGAGTTACAGAGGAGGCATTGACAAGACTGTTACGCAAATGATCAAGCCCGGTGTTGAAACCCCTCGGCGTCACTGCAAAATTTTTCTCGCGCGCGCGGGTCAGAAAATCCATGGCAAAAGCATCAAGCCAAACGTCTTCCCCACCCACGCCCCACAAACCAAACGTGCCGTTTGAACTTTCGCGCGATAGAACCCGATCAATAGCCTCGCGCACTCTGTCATCCGCCTGCATGTCGAGATCATAGGCCTCTTGCGCTGCTAGCCGATTGACGTAAAGCAACGGCATGGCGCGGCTCACCGTCTGCTCGGTGCAGCCATAGGGGTATCTATCCAGAGTGTGGAGAAGCGCTGGAACATCGATGGCCGCCGGAAGGCCCGCAGAAACCGTGACGTTCCCTGACCCGGCCAGAAGGTCTTGAGTGAGCGCATTTGAAAGCGTCAGGCTGGCTCCAGGTTGTAACATTTGAACGGAGCGGCTGACCACAGCGCGTATCGATGGCTTGATTTGAAGGTGGAGATTCTGGGTAATATCGACATCACGACCGAAAAGCCTAACGTCGAAATCTGCGACGCCAAGCCCTGCCGCGGTGACAGGAATAATCAAGGAGGATTTTTGCCCGGCTGAAAGATGCAGCTTTTGGTGAAGTGCCTCGGCAGGCACGGTCACCGGCCCCCGCACATTCACGTCAATCGTGTAGTCGCCGTCTCCAGCCGAGACGTTATCAATGGCTATGTGAAAGCGCGATTGGTCAGCGAGGCTCAAAAATCTTGGCAAAGTCCCGCTGAGGACAATGGGATCGCGGACGGTGACATCGGCCTCGCCCTGCCCCACCCGACCTTTGCTCCAAGCCACCACTGCGACCCGAACAGTTCCGTTGAACGCTGGAATATCAAAACTGACTTTTGCAACGCCGTCGGCATCAACCTTCACAACGCCGGAAAACCGCGCAAGTGGCTCGAAAATCGGCGGCGGACCGCTCGATTGATCCAGCTTCGCGTCACCGCCCGAGCGTATCGCCCCGAGAGTTCCCTGCATACCGTCAATCAAATATCCATACAGATCGCGCAGTTCGAGGCTCATCTGGCGCTGCCCGAAAAAATAGCTGCGCACATCGGGGGTTTGATAGTGTGTCAGATTTAAAATCCCGACATCCACCGCAGAAACTGTGACGAAGGCCTCTTCACCCACATCAAGACCGGCGAGTTTAATCGGAATGTCGAGTTTGCTGCGCGGCAACATATTTTTTGGCGTATCGATCGCAACCTTGAAAGTGTGAGCAGAATTTTCGATTGCAAACCATGCAAGCCCTATCGAGCGGCCAGGCGCGCGCTGTGCGGACGCGTCTAAGGCTCTGTGCGCTAGGGCAACGATATAGGCGCCTGCGCCCCACTCTGGATTTACAGTGAAAGTCGCAGAGCCACCCGCGGCAGGCACGTCGATTTCCTGAATTTGTTGCAGCTTATCTGACACCACGACAAGCGTCGTGTTCACCTGAAAATGCGGATCTAGCTTAACCGTGATGGTCTCGCCAATGCTGTAGGAAGCTTTGTCGAGGCGCATATCGAGAACATCCGGCGTGTTCGCCGTTTTATCGCCATCCCAACCGGACGAAAAACTCACGCTGGTCTGCGCACCGGCAACACCATCTGCACTCACGTCCAAACGGTAGCCGCCCAAATCTACGGGAACTGAAATTTTGGCCTGCGCCGCATCGGCCACGTCAACGGTTCCGTTTGCGACCGCGCGATTGGTTTTAACGCCTTCATAATTCCAGTGCCCGTCCTTAAAGAACCACTGATAATGGCGGATGACCTTGTTCAATGTCCATTTGACAGCCTGGTGAGCCATGCGCTTTCCTGCGGCATCCACCATGACGACTGCAAAGTCCGCCGTTCCGCCTTGGGAGAGCGAGCCTTCTTCGAAAAGCGCCTTAACACCAATCAGTGAGCTTTTTGGTAAGATAGGGACGGAAATCTGACGCGAAATCTCCCTGCCTCCGCTTTCAGAAACTCTGACGTTGATTTCTGCCTTTAGCGGACGAAGGGCGTCGCTCTGAGGCAGCGCAACAATAAGCTCGGCATTGCCTTTTTCGTCAGTTACGGCTGCCGGTACATCGCCGGTAACGGGTGTAAAATCCTCGTCAGTGATGCCAACCGAATATCCTTTAAGTTCTGGAACCGCGATTTCATCTGCGGCAACAATGCGAAAGTCTGCGCCAACGTCGAGATTAGAACCCACAGCACCGTAAAGATATTTCGCGGCAACGCCGATCGACGCGGGCTCGCCGCTACGGATGAAATCTTTGGATGATTTCAAACTCAGATCGAGTTGTTCGGGGACATAATCCTCGACGAGAAACGTCGTGGAGCCAATTGCCGGGCTTTTCGGATCGGCAAATATATCGACATGCCACGTTCCTGTGGGCGCATTTGCCAGCAGAGCAACCGAGAGAACGTGCCCACCCATGCCTTGGTCTTGGACAATAGCTTTTCTGTATTCAACGCCATCGGGGCGAAATACAGAAACAGTAAGCGGCACCCCGGCGACTGCAGCCCCGACCGCATTGCGCAGCAGTGCGTTCACGTAAACCGTCTCGCCGGAACGGTAGACGCCGCGTTCCGTGTAGGCAAAGGCATCCAGAGGGCCCGGCGAGGCTCGCCCTTTTACGCCGCGATCCGAAAGGTCAAAGGCAGTTTGCGTCAGGTCGAGGAACCCGTAGTCGCCTTTGGTGTCTGAGGCATTGATGAGTGCGGGCGCATCGCCATCCGAGCCGCGTGCTAGGCCGGCGTCAAATCGAACATAGCCTTCAGCATTCGTCGATTTTGTATCAAGCACCTCGTTGTTTCGGGCGACCAATTTGATTTCAATATTGGCCATCGGCGCGGCGCTGGCCAACGAACGCACCAGGACGTGCACGCCATCGTCGCCGGTAAAAGTGGTTAAGCCGATATCGGAAATTACAAACCACTGCGTGGCGCGCGGAGCCGTATCTTCTGTTTCATCTGTCGGTTTTGTGCCCGAGACGCGCGCAAACATCACATAGACGCCCGGCTTCATCTCTTTGACCGCTTCACTCACCGGGAAAGCGGTGATGACATCCTGGTTTAGATCGCTTTTTGTTGCGACACTGCCAGTCCAAAGGCTTTGACCCTTTTCTTTGGCAATAGCAGCGGCATTCGAACTTGAGACCTGTTCCAGAAAATCTTCCGAATGAATTGTTGGCAACAGATTCCGGTCACCAATACGATATATTTCAAGGTCAACGCTTGCAGCATTAACGGTGACAAGCGGAATTCCCTGTTGTCCGGTTTTTGGCAGAACGTAGTTTTTGCCGGTAAAGCGCACATCAGCAGAACGATCGCGGACGTAGATATCGTAATCCGCATTTTTGAGCAGTGTTTCATCCACATCAGATGGGAGGCCCTGCCGCAACACGATTCCGTAGCGCTCTCCGTGCACCAGACCGTTGACGCAAAGTTGGCTTTCTTCGGCCGAAACGGATGTGGACCCTTTGGTCGAGGTGACTGCAACGAATGAGGAGAAGTCGGTTTTTCCCCGCGACAAATTTTCGGAGAATTGGAAACAAACCTTTGGCGACGCCGAGTCTGAGTCCACTTTGTAATCGCTCACTTTAAAGCCGTATTTTTCGCGCAGATCATCGTAAACCGCACGCGTTATCGCATTTTCGGACAGGTCAAGGCTCGCTTTATAGGCCGTAAGGCTGGCGCGCCAGCTTTCCCTGTTTCTGCTGGCAGACCCGAGCAAGGCTAGGGCTGCGGACTTTGCCAGCGGCGACTTGCTACGTTCAAACGCGCCGTATGCGGCGTTAACAGCCAATTCTTGAAGTCGATATTTTTCCCCGTCATCCTTTGTTTCCTGGATATTTTGCGCGGCTTTCGAAACAAGCACCCACCCAGCAGCGTCGTTTGGATTTGCCAGAAGCGCTGAGACGGCAGGGCTAAGGGCTTTTCGGGGGTCATTTTTGCCAAGCTGAGCCTCGGCTTCTTTTTTGGCCGCATCGTAACTCATCGTTGCGGCGGGAAAATCCTTGCGCAATTTGGTGTCAAGCTGACTTGTTTGTCCCGCGAGATACTCATCGACAAATGCTTTTTGCGTCGTTTGAGCAAATGCAGAATGCCCGAAAACGACTGCGGCGGCGCAAAGGCCCAGGACAATTTGCCGGAAATACCGCATGACCTACCTCGCTTTAGATACCAAGGGCACAAGTTGACATAACACTTACCCGCGTACAATGCGCATCAGATGACAAATGCGTTCACGCGAGCGAAGTTTGAACTGCGGCGAGCAGCGAAACGAAGTTGCACCTCTACGACCTAGCCGGTTTCTCAATCGCGAAAGATTGTAATAGCGCGTGACAAAATGGGCCTGTCGCATACAAATAATCCAACGCGGAGGGACATTGGAAATGAGCAGATCGCTTCTGGCCTTCAGTTTGTGCATGAGTGTCGTATTTGCATCGATTGTTCACACTCCTTTTGCAGAAGCGCAGACGCCGCGTCCGGCGCAACCGGAGGACAATCTAAGCGCGTCTCAAGTCGCATTTGAAGCCCTGAGCGAAGTGCAGCGGCGGGCAATCCAGAATGATCTCGTGTGGGTCACGGATTTCACGGGTGCAGCGCTCGGCACTTTCGGGAAGCTCACTTTCGAGGCTGTGCAAAAATTTCAGCGGAAACTGGGCGAACCTGCCGATGGCATCCTAACTGGCACGCAGCGTCTCAAGTTGGCCGAAATGGCCGACAAGGCGCGTTCGGACGTAGGTTTCAAGATTGTCGAAGACGCGAATACAGGGTCTGGCGTCGGTGTCTCCTCGGTTCTCATGGGCAAGGCCGAAAAGGCCTTAGCCGGATCAAAATGGATCAACGGGGACAAGGTTATTCTCGAAACCGTCCGTACCAAACCTGACAAAGCGGACATGGCTGCAACTTTTGAGCGCTTCGCGACGGCGGTTGTTCAAGGGCGGCGCGTCACCTACAAACTCTTGCGGCCCGACTTTTTTGTCGTTGCTGGCGACATAGGGCAACAAAAATTTTACACGCGATTCGCTCCAACAGCGGATGGTCTGCGCGGCTTCACTCTCACCTACGACCCCAAACTCATGCCGGACATGAACCGGGTTTCCATAGCCATAGCCAACACATTTGAGCCCATTTATTCCGGCAATCGTACCGCCGCTTCGAATGCTGCGGCATCACCAACAAACCCTTTGGTAAAGGTCGAGACCGGAAGTGCGGCGATACGGCGCTTTGGCACGGCTCTCATACTGAGCAAAGGCGTTGCCGTGACGCCGTCCAGCTTGGTGAAAGATTGCAGTTCCGTCACAGTTGCCGGTAAGGCCGTGCAAATTTCCGCGTCAATTGAAGGCCTGTCACTCCTGACTGGCGAAACGATTGGCCAGCCGCCAACATATTCTGTTTCGACCTCTGTGAGCGATGAAAGCGCGGTGACGCTCGGGTTCGGAAGTGACGGCAAGCTTCAAGCCGCTCCGGGCCGAACCAGCGTTGTGAATTCGACCGTAAATGCTGCGCTGCAGGTAGGTTTTCAAGGCGGCGCGGTGATGGATCAGCGCGGCAATCTGCTTGGACTCATTCTGAACGATCCTTCGGCCAATCCGCAAATTGGCGGTGTTTACATGCTCTCAAAAGCAAAATTTGTACCTTCCGGCAAACTCAATACATTGTTTTCGAAGCAGCCGCTTGAGCCCGCGCGCTCAGGCGCCGCCCTCTCGACCGGAGAATTATCGCAAATCGCAGGCAACCTCATCGTCGCGGCTGTTTGTCAGCCACGTTGATATGCGTCGGACATTAGAGCGATATGAGCCAGCTTGGCTTCAAAAGAAGACCAGTCATCGCGCTCTGCAATGGGATTCCACAGCGCCTCGACCTCCTCGATCAACACTGTGCAGGGACCATCGCCGGTAAAATAAGCGTGGTTTAGATTGGCGTCCGCGTGTGGCGCGAAATCTTTCAAAACAGCGAGCAGCGGCGCAAATGATTCAGAAACATAGCGGGCAGCATAA